>CALVEO010000032.1 GCA_944326615.1 Candidatus Gastranaerophilales bacterium
TTCAAGTTCTTTTACAGGTTTATAGGTATTTGAAAACGCTTGAAAATACGACATGAATTTTTGAGCCTTAAACCTGTTTTTTAATTTTTCAGCTCCTGTTTTAACCTGTTCTTCTATTGATAAAAGATTTGAATGCGCCTGAGAAAAACTGCCGCCGTCATCACAGAAGATACAGCCGCCTGTTGAAATTGTGCCGTCTCTGTTCGGACATGAAAAACCGGCATCAAGTGTAATTTTATATACCTTGACGCCGAATTTATTTTTCAAATGAGCGCTGAATTGATTGTAGCGCTTGTCAGTATTGTTAAACAATTATGTTCTTCTCCTCGAAATATTTAATTTTCGTGCTTTACGTGGAAAACATAATTAAATTTAATTTTCTTTATTTTCATCATCGTAAATCGGATAAACGTAATGTTCACCGCAATTCGGGCATACAACTTCCTGCTGTTTTCCGTCTTCTATTTTTGCAACTTCAAATAATGTTTTGCATCCTGACTGTACGCATCTGATTGCCCAGCTCGGTCTTATTAATCTTGCCATAAAACTTTCCTCTTAATTATTATGTATTACAAGATTATTTTAGCATTTTAAGAAGCGTAATGCAAGTCGTAAATATTAATTGGATGTTTAATTTACGTCTTTGCTGCAAAGAGTTAGAATTAGCTAAAACGAAAGGAATATAAATGAAAAAATCTTTAATATTTTTATGTATATTAACAGTGGCCTTTATTGCATTTTTTGATGCAAAGGGCAGAATTGAAGAACTTGATGAAGTAGCTGCAAATACTCCTTCTCAGGTTGAGATGAAGCAGATGATGAATAAACCGCGCGAACAGATGAAGGATCATATTCCGGATTTTAAAGAAACACCTAAGCCTGTACAAAATAATTCTTTAGCTAATCCGCAGGATAAAAATTTACAAAACAAATTTGAAAATGTCGAAAAACGCAGAAATACTATTCCTCAGCAGACAAATTAAATTCCGTAAATCATATCACCGGAATAAGGGATATTTTCATTTTTGTTTTCATCTTTACGGGTTTGTGGAAGCGTTCTTTCATACTTTAATGCTCCTCCGTTTGTGTCTTCAACTTTGTTTTCAACAGGGCGTATTGCTTTCGGGAAAAATCTCAGCATAATATTTTGGGATGCGCTTGATGATACTATTGTTTGTGAATAAAGTTTTATTTTTTCAAGTTCAGCGTTTGCCTGTGCATAGTTTTTTGCTGCAAATATATTATCGTTTGCACCGAGTTTTGCTGAATAATTATTGCTCCACATTACAAGGTTGTTTACTGTGTCAAGAAGAACTACAGATGTTTCAAGCCTGTACGGATAAGATATATCAAATGCTGATGAAATATTTAAGACTTCCCATACCCCGCGTTTTTTAGAATTTTTATTTGTTACGGCATAACTTGACACAATAAGAACAGATTTGCAGGAAAAAGCACTGCCGGCTTTTTTTATTTCTTCATAGTCAAGTTTGCTCGTGTCTTTGTATTTTTCAAGCAAATCATAAACTGTTTTTTTCAGCTCCGGAGATTTATTTAATTTAGCTTTGACTTCATACAGATCCGGAGATTTTATTTTACCGTTTGAGCTGTTAAAATCTTTTATAATATCATTTGCAATGATTTCAGAAACTTCTTCAAAGTTATAATAATTTTCTTTTTGATTAAGTAAATCTGTCGGAAGCACAAGAACATCAAATGTTATGGCCATAACAGGAGAATTTAAAAGTATAAATATTGCAAAAAGTTTTATTAAAATTTTCATAACAAAATTATACCACAATATCCTTTACATAAAGGATTATATTTTTTTTAATGTGGTATAAAATTTTTAATATGAAATACGAAGATATGTTAAAATTCGCAGAAGAAGTATCGCATAACGCTTATGCTCCTTATTCCAAATTCCCAGTGGGCGCCTGCGTTCTTGCAGAAAGCGGAAAAGTTTACACAGGATGCAACTTTGAAAATTCAAGCTACGGTATGACAATATGTGCAGAAAGAAATGCTGTAGGAAACGCAATTGCAAACGGTGAAAAGAAAATCAGAGCTGTTGCAATATATTCTCCGAGAATGAAAAATTGTATGCCATGCGGAGCCTGCAGACAGGTATTGAGTGAATTTCAGTCTGATGAAGGGCTTGATGTTATTCTGCAGGAAGAAAACGGGATTAAGGTTGTGCCTTTAAAGGTTCTTCTGCCTGACTGTTTTGAATTGTAGCTATGTATATATTTGAACTTATAACCAGATATATTATGGGCGAAAAATATAAACGAAAATCTGATTTTGATCCGTTTGCGCAGGATGATATTGAAAATTCAGAAGAATGCGAACATATTTTTCTACCCGTTGACAGTACAGGAGATGTTCTGGCATGCTCAAAATGTGGGCTTGTTGTGAATAAAGAAGATTTAAAGGATATAAATATTTTTAAACGTCCGCCTAAAGTCTGACCGGGTAATCTTTAGGAATAGTCCAGCCGTTATTTTGAATTAATTTTGTGCAATATCCGCCGTTACCTGCTTTGCAGCCATATGTTGTATTATTGTATAAATCCTCTTCTGTACCGTCCCAACTCCATGTAAAAGGTTCAAATGTTGGTTTTAGTGTATATTTATTTTGTTCTGCTGTTTGACCTGTTGATAATGTTGGATTAAATCTAAAAGCAAATTTATTTTTCCCAGTTTTACTTGCCTCTCCAGATAAAGTAGTTGCTCTTTTATTCGTAAAATAAACCATGTCATAAATGTAATTTTGTATACTGAGCATGCTTCCGTCTTTTAAATAAACATAAAATCCTTTTCCGTCCTCTTTTTTTTCAATTGAAGTAATTTCAAGGTGCTTGCCGATATATGTATTGAACCATTCTATTGCTTCATCGGTATTGCAGGTTGTGCTGCCTGAATTTCCGCAATCTGCCGCCCAGGTTTCAACATCTCCGTATTCTGCAACAGACATGCTGATTGCCTGATTCATAACCGAATAAATTTTTTTGAGTTTAGTCTCAACTTCTGTTTTTCTATGGTTTGCAATTAAAGCAGGCATAGTTAAGGCTGCTACAACTCCGATAATTCCAAGAGTTATCAAAACCTCTGCGAGTGTAAATGCCTTTAAAAATTTATAACCTCTTAACCCCTTGATACAAGCGACCTTTGCGGGGGGGGGGCGACCCTTAACGCTTTGAAATTCATAATTTCAGCCTCCTTTTTTATATAAAAATATAACTTTCTTTTTATATTATATATTATTTTATTAAATTGTTCAAGATGTTTTTTTTAGAATAATGTTCTCCCGTATAAAAGGGATTGAAATTGCTTAAAAATTTTCTTAGTTTTTGCTCAGCATCATTTTAGAGAGAATATTTTTTGCGGCCTGTAATTGGGCATCGTTGTTAGTTTTCACGTCTTTCAGGCTGAATTCTACTTTTATATCGGGATTTATGCCCTTTTCATTTATGTCTGTGCCTTTTGGGGTTAAATATTTTGCAACAGTCAGATTTAAGCCTGTTTCATTTGGCATCGGAATAATTTTTTGAACCATGCCTTTGCCGTAAGTTTTTGTCCCTAAAAGTTTTGCTTTATTGTAATCTTTTAGTGCGCCTGAAAGAATTTCGCTTGCACTTGCAGAATTGCCGTCAACAAGAACAATTGTAGGTTTTTTTATACCGAATTCGGTATCCTGAGCGTCAATATTGTATTTGTAGCCGTTTCTTCCGACTATACTTACTATGTTGCTGCCTTCCGGAAGAAACAAATTCGCGACAAATACGGCGTTTGGCAGAAGTCCTCCTGTGTTCCCGCGAAGATCAAGTATTAAGCCTTTTGTGTCTTTTGTTTTTTCAAGCGCTTCCAAAAATTCATTTGGTGTTGTTGAACCTATAAAACTTGTAATTTGTATATAGCCGATATTTTTATCAACAACAGCGCTTTTTACTGTTTTAATTTTGATTTCTTTGCGCATAACTCTTTTAATCAGTTTATCTTTATTGCGCATAATTGTAATATTTACAAAACTGTTTTCTGGGCCTCTTACAAGATTTGCAACTTCAGAGAGCGCAAGGCCGTTAACTTCTTTCCCGTCAATAGCAAGTATAATATCATCCGGCAGAAGGTTTGCAAACTGTGCAGGAGTACCTTCCATAACATTTACAATATGGATTTTCCCTGCAATTGAAGTTATGTTGACGCCGATGCCTGTAATTTTTGAATTTATAGAATTATTCTGTTCTGAGTATTCCGATTTTGACATATATCTTGAATACGGATCGTTAAGGCTTGCAAGCATTGTGTCTATTGCGACTTTTGCATCGTCATCGTTTTTGATTTTGCCATGATAATGTTCTTTCCAGCGTCCCCACGCCTGATTGTTCAATTCTGCATCATAGTAATTGTCCCTGATAATTTTCCATGTACTGTCAAAAAGTTTTTGCGAAGAAATATGATCATGGTCAATCATCTCAGGCATTTCAGAAATTTCAACATTCTTTTGGCCCATAAAAACCGCATTAAGGGCAAAAAGTCCTACGATTAACAGTATTAAAATAATTGCCTGTCTTCTCTTCATACGAATATTTAACATCAATAATTTTTTTTAATCAATATACTTTTTAAGTAGTATAAAAGATTAATATAATGTTTGTGCAGGTCTAATTTGAAAGATTTACAGATCCTCAAACCCGGGAGAAGTTGATGGAAGATTTTTGTAGCCTTCATTGGACATTACGGTTTTCTTTATGTATTTATTTGAATAGCCTCCGCGTTCAAACAGCTTTTTTAAGGTATTTTCTCTCACGACAAGCGGGTGAAGTTCGTCATTGCTTTCTGGATAAAGTTTTGAAATTTCGTACCATACAGAAGCTTCCATTGTCCAGGCGTAAGTTTCTTCCGCAAGTGAGTTAAATTCATCCTGATGCAGGGCTTCGTGTGACAAAAGGGCTGCAAGAGCACCCGGTGGAGCATCTTTATGGCGCGGATTTATGAATATAAATAATTGTTTATTTTTTTTCCAGCCGAGGGCATCAAATTTTGCATAATCAGGGTTTATTGTTCCTAAATCCCTGAATTCGATTTTTACCGGACGTCCTGACAGGTTGTTGCCAAGTATTGCGTTTCTTGAAAATTCTCCGTTTGTGCCTTTCAGCATATCAAGTGCAACATAAAAAATTTCATCTTTCCCGACAGATTTGTACATCGGCTTTATTTCTTTTATATATTCGCTTGTGTACTTAGCAGGATAAGTTTTAGGAAGTTCAATAAGTTCTTCGCTTTTTTTTGCAGAAAATGCAGGAAGTTGAAATGCCAGAGCTATTGCTGTAATAAATAAAATTTTTCTTAATTGTTTGCTATCCACTAATCTTCTCCTATAATTCCATTCTAAAACTACAAATGTAGTAGATACTTAATATTATAATTATATAAATTCAGAGGTCAAATTTTTTTGTTAAGCGAAGCAAGTTCTTTGTACATTATTCTGTATTCCAGATTTTGCGATATGCTTTCGGCTTCTTTAATGTATTCAAGGGCGGTTTTGTAATCCTCTTTTTCTTTGTATATTTTGCTCATTTGTGCGTAATATCCGGCATTATTTACGTCATACATAATTGCGCGTTTCATACATTCTATTGCTTCATCGTAATCTTTTTCGGCAAGTCTTACAAGTGCCAGATAATAATAACCGGGAGCAAAGTTCATATCAAGTGCAATTGCTTCCTGAGCAAAAGTTTTTGCCTTTTCATAATCGTGCATTTCAAATGCAGTTTCGGCACCTGTTTGGTAAGCAGCTATATAATTTTCGTTTGCATTTAAAATTTCATCGACAATTTCAAGTGCTTTTTCGTATTTTTTTTCTGCAATATAGATTTGGGCAAGTTCGCATTTGTAGTTTAAACTTTCAGGATTTTTTAAAATTACTTTCAAAATAGTATTTTCAGCCTTTTCAAAGAGAGAAAGCTCTCTATAGACTTTTGAAAGTGCTGTAAGTGTAAAATTGTCGCCTTTTGATGTTTTTAAGTTTGTTTCAAGTTCTGATTGAGCACCTAGAAAATCTTTTCTTTCAAATTTTAAAAGGGCATTGAGAACATGTGCCGGACTGTAATCAGGTGAGTGTTCAAGAATGTAATCAATTTCTTTTTGAGCTTTTTCAAAATCTTTTTGTTCATAATATAAATAAGCCAGTGAATATCTGTAGCCTGATATATCGGGAGCCATGCGGACTGCCTGAAGATAAGACTGAACAGCTTCTTTGTACCAGCCGTTGTAAAAATATGCGTTGCCGAGATTGTAAAAATATATGTGATTTTTCGGGGCCATTGACGATGCTTTAGAAAAATATTTTATTGCATCAGTAAATTTCATATCTTCAAGAGCAAAAAGACCCAGATAATTTAAAACTTCCGGATTTTCAGATGTTTTTGGGAATTTATTAAAAATAACTTTAGATTTTTCAAACTCATTTTCTTCAAAATATATTTTTCCCAGCAAAACTAATGCATTTTCATTTTCACAGTTGATTTTCAAAACCTGTTCAAGTCTGTTTTTTGCATCTTCAATTTTTCCGTTGTCGTAAAAAGCTTTTGCAATATGGAATATAACATTATCGTTGTCAGATATTTCCTGTTCCAGTTCTTTTATTTTGTTTAATTTGCATGAACGTGATAATGCATCTGTTAAATTAATAAGATTTTCAGGAGTTTTTTCAAGCTCATAAATTTTTTGAGCGGTTTTTATTGCATTTTCTTTCTCAGAAGAGAAATTATAAATTTTTTGCATAAGTTTGAGAGCTTCAATATGCTCGGGCTTGCTTTTCAAAACTTTATCAAGATACTGCATTGAGCGCTGAAAATTATTTAGCAGAAAATATAATTCCCCGAGCTGAAAAAGGATTTCTATATTGTCGCTTTCAAGCTCAAGAGCTTTGTAAAGCATTTCTATGGCCTGTTTGTAGCAGCCCTGAGACTTTAAATCAAATGCCTGTTTTATATATTCTAGACTTTCCTGCATTTATGCTCCGTTATCTTTTTTTATGATTTTTTTTGTGTTTGTTCTTCTTATTTTTTGTATTTTGCTTCTGGCTGTTATTAATAAGAATTAAAACCTCATCTTCTCCAGCCATTTTCAGGTTGTTTCTTGCAATTCCTTCAAGGCTTGATGTTGATGAGAAAAGTTTTATATCCTGTTTAAGCTCTTGATTTTGATTTTCTGCTTCATCAAGTATTTTGGAAAGTGTAGAGATTTTGGCTCTGTATGATATTGTTTTCGAAATATTTAATATTGCACCGAAGCCTATCTGAATAAGGCAGAACAATAGAACAAGCGTTAAAAATGAGTAATAAAAGCCTGTCTTGTTTTTTGATTTTTTCTGCGAAGTTACTCTAACTTCTTCTTGTCCCTGTTCAGTGTTATCAGTCATAAAACCTCACTACTGAATTATAAACAAAATAAACTCTTAAAACAACTAAATTAGAATAACTTTACAATTTGAATTTTGCCGAAAAATTTAGCTGGGTTGTATTGCGTCCTGTATCTGCATAGTAAGTTTGTTTTGCCCCTGCTTCCAAAAGCATTCTGTCTTTATCTTTTTTCCCCAGCGGGTTAAGAGAAAAGATTAATTCAGAGGATCTTCTGTTTCTTGTAATATCTGCACTAAGATTGCTTTTGAGAGAAAAGTAATTACTAAGTTTTAATTCCGGCGTAACGGAAATTGTGTTGTAATCCTGGGCATAAGTAGTGTTTAGCGATTTTTTTACTGATGAACTCAGGGCAAATTTGCTTTTTTCGTATTTTGTAAATAATCCTGCTTCTGATTCAAGCATAGCAATGTTATCAATTTCATTGTTGTAAAGGGCTCCGAATGTAAAATTTCCCATTTTTTCCGATGAACGAATATTGCTTGGTTTTATTTGGTATTCGCTATTTTTATATTGCATTGCTGTTTTTACTGGTTTTATTTCAGATGCAAGATCTAGTCCCTCTGAGGCGGAAATTTTTTGAGGCTGTTTTAAATTAAGGACAAAATTGTTGTCTTCATCTTTGAGGTATATTGCGTTGGAATCTTCAATATACTGTGCATAGCCTTTTAATACTGTTGCGCCGAGAGTTACGTCATCTTCAAGATCTTCGGGGATAAGTGTTATTGGTTCGTCTTCCGAAGCTTCTTCTGGCTCTTCTATATATTTGACTTCCTCTTGTTTTTCGGTGTCTTTTGTTTTTTCATCAGTGTCGTCAGGTATTGAATAGATAAAAATGTTCGGCAGGGGATTTTCAACTCCTGTTCTGGGAACCATTTTTTTATTGATTGGGTAGCCCGGAGATTGAATAAATATTATTGCCAGCACTAATAACACTAATCTCTTCATATAAATATTTTAGAAACTAAATGTGATATAGTCAAATTATAAAGTTTATTTTTTATTATCTTCTTCTTCGAGGTTGTCAAGTGCATATTCACAGCACTGGCGCACCAGACTGTTTAGAGAAACGCCTTTATTTTGTGCAACGGTGTATAATTTTTCAACCAATTGTAAAGGAAGTCTGAATGTTTTATTTGTCATTTCTTCTTTTTCAACTCTGAACATAGTATTAATATACATTATTTTACACCTGTTTTTATACAATAAATTTTCAAGTAATATTATGAGTGTATATTGCACTTGAAATTTAAGTGTAAATTTGATATAATTGATAATAAATAAGTTTATAGCTTTTAATAGAGAAGTAATACAGCATATATAAGAAGGAGCTTGAATATGAAAAAAAAAGCATTCACTCTTGCAGAAGTATTAATTACACTCGGGGTAATCGGTGTTGTAGCAGCATTAACAATGCCGGCACTTGTTGCAAACCACCGAAAAAAAGTCGTTGAAGTAAGACTTGCTAAATTTTATACAACAATGAATCAGGCAATACAGCGGGCAGAAGCAGATTATGGAGACAGAACTACTTGGGATGTTTTGGAGCAGGGGTTTAATCAGGATGAGGAGGGAAATAATACTACTCCGAAATCTGTTGAGTGGTTTAACAGATATTTAAGGCCTTATCTTAATTTGACAAAAGTAGAATATGATGGTAATTCTACTGGGAAAATAGCAGCATATTTTCCTGATGGCAGTGTTGTATTTATCAGCTTTGAGAGTATAATATTCTATCCGCAGGCAAAAGATTATGAAAAAGAAGAAAAAGAAAGCGGAGGTTTTAGCAGAAACCAAAAGACCTGCGGGACCAAATATTTTACTTTTATGTTCTCTCCATGGTCTGAAAGTAATAAGTACGCCTATAAAAAAGGAGTTGAACCATATTTGAGCCGCACATGGGATGGAACAGAAGAAATGCTGAGAAATGACAGTGCACTGGGGTGTAAAAAAGAAGATGTAAGCAATGAAAGAGCTTACTGTACAGCGTTAATTCAGATGAATGGCTGGAAAATTCCTAAGGATTACCCTTTGAGATTTTAGTGAAATAAATATTCAAGAACTCTTGATATAGATTTATGCCTGTGCTATCCTTTTTATGCTGATTTATAAATAAGAAAGAAGGAAAAAATGACAGACGTAAGAGTCAGAATTGCTCCGTCTCCAAGCGGAAATTTACACATTGGTACAGCAAGAACAGCGTTATTTAACTATTTGTTTGCAAAGAAAAATAACGGAAAATTTGTTTTAAGAATAGAAGATACTGATGCAGAACGCACAAGTCAGGCTTATATAGATAATATTTTTGACAGCTTGAAGGCATTAGGATTGAACTGGGATGAAGGCCCGGATGTAGGCGGACCTTATGGACCTTATACACAGTCTGAAAGATTTGATATTTATCCAAAGTATGCTCAAATCCTTTTGGATAAAGGATTTGCATACGAATGTTTCTGCACTCCTGAAGAACTTGAAGCAGAAAAAAAGCAGGCTGCAGAAAATAAAAAACCTTATGTTTATACAAAAAAATGTCTGAATTTGACAGAGGAAGAAAAAGCAAAACTCAGAGCTGAAGGCAGAAAACCTGCAATCAGATTTAATATTGAAAAAGCACAGAAAGCTTTTCATGATTCGTCAATTTTGAAATTCGACGATATGGTAAAAGGCGAATTACATGTTGATACCAACCTTCTCGGTGATTTTGTTATTATGAAATCTAACGGAACTCCTACTTATAACTTTGCGGTTGTTATAGATGATATGCTGATGAAAATTTCGCATGTTATAAGAGGTGAAGATCATATTTCAAATACTTTCAAACAAATTTTGATATTTGAAGCTCTTGGTGCAGAGGTCCCTAAATTCGGACATCTCGGTATGATTCTTGCGCCTGACAGAAGCAAACTTTCTAAACGTCATGGTGCAACTGCTGTTTCTGAATTTGTGGAAAAAGGGTATTTGACAGATGCATTGATTAACTTTGTTGCTCTGCTTGGCTGGTCGCCTTCTGACGGGCAGGAAATTAAGACTGTTGATGAAATTGCTAAAGATTTCAGAATTAATGAAATTTCTTCTTCAAATTCAATTTTTGAATATGATAAATTAAACTGGATGAACAGCCATTATATTAAAATGCTTTCTATTCCGGAATTGAAAGAAAGATTAAAACCGTATTTGACAAAATACGATCTCAACGAATTAACAGACGCTCAATACACACGTATGGTTGAAATTACATACGAACCATTGACTCTGTTATCGGATATAACAGATGCTGTTCCTTATTTCTTTGGTGAAGATGTTGAATGTGATGACAAAGCAAGAGAAACTCTTGATAGTGAAGTTTCACAGGATGTTTTGAAAACATTTATGGAACAGGCAAAGGATTGGGAATGGACAGAAGAAAACCTTCATGAAAAATTAGAAGCTTTCAGAGCTTATTATAAAGAAAAAGGTGTTAAACCAAAAATTACTATGTGGGCGATAAGAGCAGCTGTAACAGGAAGAATTTGCGGTGCTGATATGACTGCAATTCTTGCAATTATAGGCAAAGAAAAAACTTTCCACAGAGTAAAAGCTGCTATGAAGCAGGCTGTATAAATAAAAAAATGTAGTTATAAACGGGTTTGGCTGAAAAGTCAGACTCGTTTTTATTTTTTAATATATTGTTATAATTTTTTTTATTTTATTAAAGTTTTCAATGATATCTGTCGTAATTGTCAAAGTATTGCGAATAAATTTTATTTGGGGATTTTGTATGGTCGATATATATATTACTTCTGATGAGATAAAGAAATATATTTTTATGATTGTATTGTTTAACGCAATTTTTCCGCGTGTCTTGGAAGAAAGCGGAATGGTGATTAATATTGAAGATGCCGAAGACAGTACATATATAAAACGTATGGAATATGCACATTTTATTGAGCATTATGATTTTTACGGATTAAATCAGATTGCTCAATAGCTTAAATATCGTCGCGTTTTTTGTCGCTTTTAGTAATAATGAGCTTTCCTGCTTCAATTGTATATTCTACTAAATCTGTTTCAGGATTAACTTTTAACAGTTCAAGAATTGTCTTGTTAACTGTTAAAGCCCATCCGTTTCCATTTCTTATTAATTTTCTATACATTATTAAATCTTAAACTTACATTTAACTTGACAATATCATATTGCATGTGGTATTATTTTTCTAATCTTACATTGTATCTAATTTTATTAGATACATATCCATAAATTGCTTCTCGACTGAATTAAGAATAGTAGTATGAAGAGCAGATTCATTATCTGCTCTTTTTCGTGTTACAATTCTTCTATGGAAGAATTTACACATTATACTGTTATGAAGTATGAAGCGGTTGACGCACTGGAATGTCAGTCAGGCAAAATTTATGTTGACTGCACTTTAGGCGGCGGTGGACACAGCGGGCTTATATTGAGCCGCATTCAGCCTGACGGGCGTTTGATTGCTTTTGATGTTGATGAAGATGCAATTAAAGCATCAAAAGAACGCCTAAAAGATTACAAAAACTTAACAATTGTGAAAGATTCTTATACAAATATTAAAAAAGTTTTACAAAATCTAGGGATTGAAAAAATTACAGGCGGCGTTTTGTTCGATCTTGGAGCTTCATATCATCAGTTTCATAAAGGCGAACGGGGGTTTTCATTTTCAAAAGAGGCGCCTCTTGATATGAGATTTAATCAAGATGCTGATTTTTCGGCCTACGATGTTGTAAATACCTACCCGGAAGATGATTTGGTCAGGATTTTTTCTGAGTACGGTGAAGAAAGATTTTCAAAAAGAATTGCAAAAAAAATAGTAGAGCAAAGAAAGCTGAAAAAGCTTGAAACTACAACCGAATTAGCGGATTTAATTGTAAACTGCACCCCGCACATAAAGTCTTTAATCCACCCTGCGACCCGCGTGTTTCAGGCAATCCGCATTGAAGTAAATCAAGAGTTAACAAATGTAAAAAATACTCTGAATGATGTGTTGGATTTGTTAGACTTTGGTGCTATAATAAGTGTAATAAGTTTTCACTCTTTAGAAGACAGGCTAGTGAAACACTTATTCAAGTACCACTCGCAGAGGTGTCATTGCGATAAATCACAAATGATTTGCCACTGTCCGCCTCCGATTCTGGAGTTGGTTAATAAAAAACCGATAACAGCGGGTGAAGAGGAGATAAAAATAAATCCGCCGTCTAGAAGTGCCAAACTTAGAATAGCCAGATGTATAAGGCACTGATTATTTGAAAACTGGGGTAGAAAATTGAATACAGCAAGAGTAAGAAAATCAGAAATTTTAGTATCGGAAGAGAAATATACAGGTCAGTCTTATGTAGGCGACCCGATAAGAGAAGAAAGTCAGGTTATTGAAGGTTATTTCCAGAAGGAGATTTCATTAAAGGCAATGGCTATAAGAAAAGTAAATAAAACTTTATGTGGTTTGTTAGGAATTGCAGTGCTTGTCGCATTTGTAAGCTATTATTTTGCAATGTCTAACGAGCTTACTCTTAATAAATTAAGCCGTCAGATTTCTACTCTTAACGATGAAAATGCCGAGCTTCAAAATCAGCTTGACAGATTGAAATCTTTTAATAACGTTGACAGCAAGATGATGCAGTATAATATGCTCCAGAAAGCTGCTAAAGTAATTGAAGTTCAGGCTGTAAATTCTGCTGTTGCAATAGATAAAAAACCGGAAAAAACTGCATCTTTTAACTGGGCAATCGGTTACTAATTTATGGAAAATATAATTCTCTGGGCTATTCCTTTAATTTTATTTTTCGTTTTAGCTTCAATTCAGCTTATTTCTACAAAACCGAATGGCAGAATTATTACAAAATATGGAAAACCGATAAAATACTTTTCAAACAAAAAGTGCTTTAATACTGTTCCTCTCCGCGGTACATCTGTTGGAATGTATATTTATCCCGATTTTATAATTCTATTAGATGGCGGAAAAGAATATTTTTTGGATAAAGCATTTAAAAATTTTAAATTGTATGGAACTATTCTGATAAAAATATTTGAAATAGATATCGAAAATGGAAAAACGCTTCAAATCAATATAAATCAGAAGCAGGAGAATATATTAAAAGAATTTTTTGAAATAGAGGAGCAAAATACTTAACTAAAGTATGAAATTTCCCATACTAAAGTATGAAGTTTTGTAAAATTTATTAAAGTTTTTTCTGTATTGTTCCGTATATATATGTGAAGGCATGTATGTAAGGAAAATTTCATGAAAAAAGAAGAGAAAAATAACGGTGTGTCCCTGTTTTCACAATCTGAATATCTGGCAGGACAGGATCCTATTGAAGAAATTTTTGCACTCAATTTAGGCGATTTTATGGCTGAAAATCTTATATCAGAAGATTTGGCCAGAAAAATCGGCAATAGTATAAAAGATAAAAAGACCGGTTTGATAAATCAGCTAAAAGAACTTGTGTCTATATATTCGCTTAATAATACTCTTTGTGTCTTGAGTTTTGACAAATCTGCCGAACAGGCTATTTATACATCTATTGCAGACTCTATTAAACAAATGTTAGAAATAGAAGCATGCCATATTTATTTAGAGAAAGAAAACAAACTAGAACTTGCAGGAACAACTTCAGAATCTGTTGACACTTATTCAATCGATGAAAATAGTGCGGCAGGCAGGGCGTTTCTAACCAAAGATACGGTTATTGAAGATAAAATTGCTGTCCCTATGCATTGTAATATTAAATCAACAGGAGTTATAGTTCTTGAAAATTCTTCCCCAGTAAATGAAGAATATATTGAACTGGTTGAAAGTATTGCAGTTCTTTTTGCAACATCAATAACTCTGCAAAAAGTAATTGATGAAGCAAACAGGCTTATGGAAGATGAACATTCAACGGCTGGTGATTTACAGCATATAAGAGCAGAACTTACTGCGCTAATCGGTGATTTATGCGATTACCAGCAGAGTTTTGTTGAACATCTGGCTTATGCGGTTGATACAAAAGGACAATATACTGTATCACATTCTAAAAATACCGCAAAGCTGGCTAGAGAAATTTGCAGACAGCTTGGTTTGAATGAAAAAACTACAGATTTGATATATTATGCAGGTTTGCTCCAAAATATAGGCAAAATTGCGCTGCCTGAAAAGATTTTTGCACAGAACGGCAGGCTTTCTGCTGATGAATTGAAGAAAATTCAGGAACATGCAAATGTCGGAGTTCATCTTTTAATGAATATTAATTTCTTATCAGAAGTAGTACCTTATATAACTTATCAAAAAGAAAGATATGACGGCTCAGGTGCTCCTGAGGGCTTAAAAGGACAATCTATTCCATTTGGCTCAAGAATTATCGCAGCAGCAGATGCATACTGCGCTCTGACATCAGACAGACCATATAGAAAGGCTATGCCTGTTGAAAAAGCTCTTGAAATTATGAAAGAGGAAGCAGGCACAAAATGGGATCCGGTTGTTGTTAACGCGTTAAGCGAGGCCGTAAATAAATAAACCGGCTGATATTATATATAAAGAAGAACTGTTTTTAATTAAGCAGTTCTTTTTTTTATTTTTTTTATCCCCCCGCCACTTTTGGGAGAGGGTTAGGGAGAGGGGATAATCGGATGACAGGAAGCCAGGAAGGCAAGCTGGTTTAGAAGCTAAAAGGTAGGCTGTTTACGGTAAAAAGCTTGTCTTCCAATCCTCTTACCCTCTTTAGCTTCTGATTACCCTCTCCCCAGCCCTCCCCCAAGGGAGGGAGTATGTATGGAGCGGCACGTTCCCCTCGCAATGACATCCAGAGTTTATGCAACACCCAATGTGATGTATGAAACGGCTACGTTCCCCCTCTCTCTTTGTGAGAGGGAGCAGCTCTTGACGAGTTTGCGAGTCTATAAAGATGCGGGTGAGGGTCTGATTGGATGACAGGAAGACCGGATGTCAGGAAGTCAAGCTGATTTAGAAGTTAGGAGGGTAGGAAGCTAAGAAGGTAGGCTGTTTACGGTAAAAGGCTTATCTTCCTATCCTCTTACCCTCTTAGCTTCTGAATTCCCCCCATACTAGCCTTCACTGTTTAGGGAAGGATACTGTTTTTTGTGCGCTTTAGCGCACCTTATTTACTTATTCACCTATTGACTTCTATGTATCAATGTTTGTAGCGTATACCGCATTTGCTTCAATAAAGTTTCTTCTCGGATCTACTTTATCACCCATAAGTATGTCAAACAACTGATCGCAAAGCATTGCATCTTCTACATTTACCTTCAAGAGCGTTCTTGTTGCAGGATCCATGGTAGTTTCCCATAACTGCTGCGGCATCATCTCCCCTAGACCTTTGAAACGCTGGATTTGTAAACCTTTTGAACCTCTGTCATCAATTAACTTTTGAAGCTTTTCAAAAGAATTAATTTCATACTGCTCGGTATCAGTTTCAAGAATAAGTGTATCTTCTTCCTCAATCAAGAAATCTCTGATTAAAGGATAAGAAGCTTTCAATCTCTTATACTCAGAGCTTTTTACAATATTCTGTGTAATCAATACATGTTCTTCTTCATTAAAGTTAAGCTGAATTGCATATTTAGCATTTTCAGGATTATATTTCAATGAGCAGACATAATTTGCAGCTTCCTGAATATTATAATTTTCAGCATGGTCCTTTAAATAATGATTTAAGTATTCAATAACTTCATTCATTTTAGCCTGATCTTCAAAATATTCAGGTTCTATATTTGAACGGACAAGCCCTCTTAATACAACCGCCGGATAAAGGTTTAAAATCGGGTTGTTATATGAATTATAGAATGTTGACATATTTTTGATAAGCTCAAGAAGCTCATCGCCCGTTTTCACCCTTGATTTAGACTTATCAGACAGGCTTAAATTTTTGATACCGCGTTCTTTAAGCATCTTATCAAGAGCATGTTCATCATACAAATATTCGGAAGTTTTGCCCTGAGTAACTTTAAATAAAGGAGGTTGGGCAATATAGACATAACCGTTTTCAATTAACGGTCTTGCATAACGGAAGAAGAACGTCAAAAGAAGTGTTCTGATATGTGCACCATCAACATCGGCATCAGTCATAATAATAATTTTATGATAGCGTAGTTTTTCAAGGTCAACTTCATCTGGATTTCTGCTGATATTTATACCGAAAGCCTGAACCATTGACTGAATTTCGTTGTTGCCGTAAATTTTATCAAGTCTTGCTTTTTCAACGTTGAGAATTTTCCCTCTCAAAGGCAAAATTGCCTGAAACATTCTGTTTCTGCCCTGTTTAGCTGAGCCGCCTGCTGAATCTCCCTCAACTATATAGATTTCGCATTTTTCAGGTTCTCTATTGGAGCAGTCTGCGAGTTTACCGGGCAATGTAGAATTTTCAAGAACAGACTTTCTTCTTGTTAATTCTCTGGCTTTTCTTGCAGCTTCGCGTGCTCTTTGAGCCTGCAAAGTTTTTTCTAAAATTATTTTCGCAATTTTAGGGTTGAATTCAAGCCATTCCTGCAATTTGTCGCGTACAGCATCCTGTGTTGCACCCATTGCTTCAGCATTACCCAGTTTTTCTTTAGTCTGTCCTTCAAATTCAGGATTAGGAATTTTTACACTGACAATTGCTGTCAAACCTTCTCTGACATCTTCACCTGAGAGATTTTGGTCAGAATCTTTCAGGATATTATTTTTTCTTGCGTAATCATTGAATACACGTGTCAGTGAGTTTCTGAAACCTGTCAAATGTGTCCCTCCGGAATGCGTGTTAATATTGTTCGCAAAAGATAGTACACTTTCGCTGTATGCATCAGTATACTGCATAGCAACTTCAATCTGCATGCCGTCAACGACTTTATCTATATAAATTGGTTTTTCATGCAAAACATTCTTATTTTGGTTTAAGAATTCAACATAGCTTGCAATACCTCCTACATAGTGAAAAATTTCAGTTTCTTCGGTATGAGCGTTTGTAAATATTATCTTTAATCCTTTATTCAAAAATGCCATTTCACGCAGTCTGTTTGCAATTACATCACAGTCAATTTCTGTTGTTTCGGTGAAAATTTCAGGATCAGGCCAGAATGTTGTTTTAGTACCTGTTTTATTGGTAGCTTCACCTTTTTCAACAGGTGTTAGGGGTTCACCTCTCATGTATTCCTGACGCCATACAAAACCTTGTCTTGAAACTTCTACCTTATATTTTTCCGATAAAGCGTTTACAACAGAAGCGCCAACACCATGCAGACCGCCTGAAACTTTGTAACCGCCGTCGCCGAATTTCCCGCCGGCATGAAGCACTGTATGAACAATTTCCAGAGCAGATTTCCCTGTTTCCGGTTTTATATCAACAGGAATACCACGTCCGTTATCTTCAACAGTAACGCTGTTATCTTTATTAACTGTTACGTAAATATCTGTACAAAAACCTGCGAGTGATTCATCTATAGAATTGTCAACAATCTCATAAATACAGTGGTGAAGCCCTCTTTGTGAGGTTGAGCCGATATACATGCCCGGTCTCATCCTGACAGCTTCCAAACCTTCTAATACACGAATATTGCTGGCATCATAGGATTGAGAAGTTTTTGTCTCAATAGCCTCATCATTATCCGGAAGATCAACAACTTCAATTTTTTCCGGCTCTTGAGCCTGAGCATTTTTTTCGTTTGTTACTTCTGTAATTCCATCTGCCATATATTTTAATTCTCCCCTTAATTAGTCTAATTCCCTTGACATTATTGTAACACAAACACAAAAATTTTACTAATTTAATAACAAAAAGTAACATAAACATGCTTGAAAATATTAGAATAATAGCTTATAATATATATATTAAAAGTAACTGCATATAAAACACAGGGGATAATAATTGAAAAATTTTTTAAAATACGCTGGAGGATTTACGCTTGCCGAGGTTTTAATAACACTGGGAATAATAGGTGTTGTTGCGGCAATGACAATGCCGGTAATTATGAATGAAACAAGAAATAAACAGCACGTAGTTGCATTTAAAAAATTATATTCAAACTTTTCAAATGCAATAAATTTATTTAAAGCTGATGAAGGGTGTGATGGACTTGATGTCGCATCTTGTATTGAGGGGCTTGGCTACGGAGATAATAATTGTAATGCTTTTGCTGAAGTTGCTCAAAAAATGAAATACGTTAGAATGGCGCCTGACGGTGCGTCAGCATCCGGCTGGGTGCCTGATACAAGTTCTAATTACTATGGAGATAAAGTATCAAACGGATACGGCATGGTAAACAAGACAGGCACAGGCTGCTTCTATGCACTGGCAGATGGAATGGTGCTAAATGTTGATGTAGATCCTGATGCATTTAAAGTTGTTGTCGACACAAACGGTAAAAAAGGTCCAAACAGAATGGGCAAAGATGTCCATGCTTTTACAGTAGGATGTGGTGATATGGATGCAAATCTTGTAAGCTTATGCAAAGATACGCAAAAAGATGTATTTCCATTTATAAGCGGGACATTTCCTGGTGATATAACAAAAGGCTTATGCACACTGGAATCTTATCTTCAAGGCGGATGCTCCGATGCGAACATGTATCCCAATGAAGGAGACGGTGCATCGCCTTCAATGTATATTTTGACAATGGATAAACTCCCGGATTACAGAGAAATAGCTTCAAAAGTTTCAGGATTTAAACCATAAAATTCCCTTATTGAGGAATAAAAAAAATAATAATTCACTTTAAATTTGTTTTGTATAATTTAAAGGAGTATTTTTATGTCTAAAAATTTGTTAAAATCCATAGGAAAAATTATTGAAGAAAGCGGCACAAATAAAATCACTATTTTTACAGGCCATTTAAAAATCGACGGGAATTTATACCAGCCCGAAGGCAAATGCGAAGAATGCCATGATGACTTTATTACATTAGAAAATGCACTGGTATGCAGACTTTCAGATTACTGCACATGTGATGATGATAAATGTGATTGCAATGACTATGTATGCTTTAAATACGACTGGCTGAATATTGCAATAGATAAAATCGTATCTTTCAGCATTGTTCAATAAACTTATATTGAAAAATTAAATCCTGCCGGTTATTCAACCGGCAGAATTTATATTTCTAAATCCGCTTGCCATCCTGCCCTTCGTCTGCCCAATATCCTGCTTTATTATCTTCCTATCTTCTAAATTTTAATTGAATTAAAATTGTTCTTGGTGTACAATAATCTCATAAGTTAGACGAAAGAGAGATTTAATATGACAAAAAAAGAATTAATTTTTTTAGGACCGCCGGCCTGCGGTAAAGGTACACAGACTAATAAACTTGCAGAATATCTTAATTTTCCGCATGTTGATACAGGGTCATTATTGAGAGCTGAGATTAAAAACGAAACAGAAGCAGGTAAAGAAGCTAAAGCTTATATTGATAAAGGGCAATTAGTTCCTGTTGAACTGGTTACAAGAATTATTAAAAACAGACTTTCAAAAGATGACTGCAAAAATGGTTATATTTTAGACGGTTTCCCCAGAAGCGTTGAACAGGCTGAGCAGCTTGAAACAATGAATGCTGAAATCGACAACGGTATTGATACAAAATTTATTGCAGTTTACTTTGATATTGATACAAGTATTCTTGTTGAAAGAATTGTTAACCGCCGTTCATGTCCCGTTTGCGGAGAAATTTACAACCTTGAATTTAAACCGCCTAAAGTTGAAGGACACTGCGATAAAGATGGTGCTGAGCTGACACAGCGTAAAGATGACACCAGAGAAGTCGCTCAATCAAGGTTTGATACATATAATAAAGAAACAGCTCCGTTAATTGATTACTACACTAAAAAGGGCGTTTTGAAATCCATAAACGCAAATGGTACAATTGATGAAGTTTGGGAAAGATTATTGGAAGTAATTAACTAAAGAAAGGTGCGAGAGTTTATAAAGCAAAACAGATGCGAGGGATAAGAGTTGCTGAAAAAAGTTCAGCACGAGGTGAGTACTCGAGTGCATGTTTTATTTAAAGCGATAAAAAAATTAGTTAAATAACATATATTTTTTGTTAAAAGCGCTTTGTAAACAGTCGTAAGCAATGTTATGATAAATCGAAAATCACGTGATGAAATTAAAAGAATGCGTCATGCAGGGCATATTGTAGCTCTTGTTCATCAAAAGATGAGAGAAGTTATAGAACCCGGTATAAGCACAAAAGAACTGGATAGTATTGCCCATGATATTATAAGAAAAGAGCGCGCTGTTCCTACATTTTTAGGTTATCATGGATTTCCCGGCTCAATCTGTGCGTCAATTAATGAACAGGTTGTTCATGGAATTCCTCATGAAGATATTAAGGTTAAAGAAGGCGATATCATAAGTATTGATGTCGGTGCTACTTATGCCGGAATGGTCGGTGATGGCGCCTGGACTTATCCTGTCGGCAAAGTCAGCGATGAATGCCAGAGGCTTTTGAAAGCAACAGAGGAATCCTTGTTTGCAGGTATAGCACAAATGAGAGCAGGAAATGTACTTGATGATATTTCAAGTGCAATTGAGGCAGTTGCAATTCGTGAAAAACTTGGTATTGTAAGACAATACGGCGGGCATGGCGTAGGACATGAAATGCATGAAGAACCGTTTTTGTTTAATTACAAAGTCGGAGATCATACATTGATTAAACAGGGTTATGCAATTGCAATTGAACCTATGCTTAATTTAGGCGGGGATGAGGTTGTAGTGGCGGATGATGAATGGACTGTGAGTACTGCTGATAAAATGCCTTCAGCTCATTTTGAACATACGGTGCTTGCAACTGATGATGAACCGCTTATTATTACGCAATTGATGTCGTAAGGAGAATTTATTATGAATTATTATGTCGGCTTATCTCTTGCAGCATCATCTGGCATGGATTCAGGTGTTGCAGTTATGGATGAGGATAACAATCTTATTCTTGTTGATAAGCTTTACACAATGAATGATGTGATGTTCTTTTTTGATAATTTCCCGTCATTAAAATATTCAAAGATTTGTATTTCGCTTGTTTGGGACAGAACAATGCTTAACGGGAAATGGAGAATACTCGGCAAGCCATATCAGCTTGTATCCACAAATCATTTAATCCCTAATCGCGACGGCTGGACGCATAGATATTCAACAAGAGGTTGTGAATACTTTAAATCTTTAATGGAAAAAGGTATTGAAATCAATCGTTTTGAGCTTTATTTAACAAGGCAGAGCCTGCATTTGAATTCTTGTTACAAAGAGCGTTCTCCTGCTGATTGTAAATTTCTGCAGCAGACATTAAAGAACGAATGGCAGATAGATTTACCATCTAATATGATGCCTATGTCCCAATTAGAGGCAATAGTAGGAGCAATTTTAGCAAAAGAAAACACAAAGCATCCGGAAAATATAAAAATTGTCTCGCATTTCAGAGATTTTAATGTCATAGATGTAATTCATAATCCTGAATTAATTGCGGTATAATTATTCACTGCTTGTTAAAAGACCAAGAGCCAAACCTATTGCGGCGCCGATACCGAGTCCCCATTTCATTTTGGTTTTCTTTACTTCTCTATAGGCTCTGTTGCTTATATTGTCCATAAGGCTGGGGTGCTTTTTATATGCATCATAATTATTTATAAAATTTATTTTTAAGTTATTAACAGAATTTATATTATTAACTTTTGCATCAAGTTCTATACATTTTTTTGTAATTGCTTTCAAATCTTCACTGACGCCCATTTCCCGTAAAATCATTTTGCTTTCGGTACTTAGATTTTTGGCTTCCACTTCTTTCGCGGCTTTTGCAAGGGCTTTAATTTGTGAATTTGTGTCGTTTTTTGTAATATCAAACGCTTTTTGAACGAATGCATCTTTTTTTACGGGAAGATAATATGCGTTCATACCTATTAGCGCTCCAGTCGCCATTAAACCTATTTTACGTTTTCTTGCTGCTGCCGGGTTTGGCTGATAATATGTCATAGAAGGGGGTGTTTGTACTGCCATAAGAATGCCTTATAATTTTTACATTGATGTATTTTATAAAACCTGTAAAAAATTTTTTTGCTATTAATTGTAATTAAAAAAAATATGTTATAATTATAATGTATAGTAAATATTGAAAAGGAGTTTTTTATGAAAAGATTATTTGAACACATTGCTTCGGGGGGGGGGCATTTTTAGCAGGCAGAAGGGCTGTAAGTCAAGTAGTTTCCATTAATGTCATTGCGCATTTATTCGCAATCTAAAATTTGTTATAAAAAGATCGCGCAACAAGTGCGCGATGACCGTCCTTAATATTCAATCCCCCGCCTTTTTGGGAGAT
>CALVEO010000033.1 GCA_944326615.1 Candidatus Gastranaerophilales bacterium
GAAGAAGCAAGAATTCATGACGCAACTTATGCAAAACAATTACGCGTTATGGTAAGACTTGTTAACCGCGACAGCGGTGAAATTAAAGAACAGGAAGTCTATATCGGCGATATTCCGACAATGACTGACAAAGGTACATTCATTGTTAACGGTGCAGAACGTGTAATCGTATCTCAAATCGTGCGTTCACCCGGTGTTTATTTTAAACGCGAAGTTTCACCTGCCGGAAAAAGATTGTATAACGCAACAATGATTCCGAACCGCGGTGCATGGCTTAAGATTGAAACAGATTCAAACGATATTATTTACGTAAAAATAGACAAAAATAGAAAAATCCTGGCTACCACTTTATTAAAAGCTATGGGTATCACTGTTTCAGAAATGGAAACTTTGTTTACTCACTTTGAATTCTTAAAGAAAACGCTGGATAAAGACACTGCAGAAACAACAGATGATGCTTTAATTGAAGTTTATAAAAAATTAAGACCCGGCGATCCTGCGTCAGCCGCAGGCGGACGTTCTATACTGGAAGCACGTTTCTTTGATGAAAAGAAATACGATATAGGGCGTGTAGGCCGTTATAAATTAAATAAAAAATTAAATTTGAACATCCCGAAAAATCAAAGAACTTTGACAGTTCAGGATATCGTTGCATCAATCGAATACTTAATCAATTTAACTTATGATGAAGGAACGGTTGATGATATTGACCATTTGGGCAACAGAAGAATACGTTCAGTAGGTGAATTGTTACAAAACCAATTCAGAGTAGGGCTTTCAAGAATTGAAAGAATTGTAAAAGAAAGAATGACTCTGCAGGATTCTGAAACATTGACTCCGCTGAACTTATTGAACACTAAACCATTAGTTGCTTCTTTAAAAGAATTCTTCGGAAGTTCTCAGTTATCACAATTTATGGATCAGATTAATCCGCTTGCTGAATTAACTCACAAAAGACGTATTTCAGCTTTAGGACCCGGTGGTTTAATGAGAGAACGTGCAGGATTTGCAGTTCGCGACATTCATCCGTCACACTATGGACGTATATGCCCGATTGAAACACCTGAAGGACCTAACGCAGGGTTGATCGGTTCTTTGGCTACTCACGCAAAAGTTAATGACTACGGGTTTGTTGAAGCTCCGTTCTTCGTTGTTAAAGACGGAAAAGTAACAGACGAAGTAGTATATATGACAGCAGACGAAGACGAAGAATTCAGATGTGCACCTGCAGATGTTCAATTAAATCCTGACGGAACATTTAAAGATGAATATGTTCCTGTACGTTACAGATCTGAATTTACGATGGACCAGTCAAGCAAAGTCGACTTTGTAGGGGTTTCACCAATTCAGATTATCTCTGTTGCGACTTCATTAATCCCGTTCATTGAACACGATGATGCTAACCGCGCTTTGATGGGCTCTAACATGCAGCGTCAGTCAGTACCTCTTTTGATTACTCAAAGACCGGTTGTCGGTACAGGTATGGAAAAAAGAGCTGCTCGTGATTCAGGTATGGTAATAATATCTGATGTTGACGGCGTTGTTGAAAGAGTTGTCGGTGAAGAAATTATCATCCGCGATATTCACAATAAACCCCATGTATATAATTTAATGAAATATGTAAGAAGCAACCAGGATACATGTATTAACCAGAAACCTTTGGTACACGAAGGCGACAAGGTTAAAGAAGGAGATGTAATAGCTGACGGTGCTTCTACAAACTGCGGAGAACTTTCACTCGGTAAAAACGTAATTGTTGCTTATATGCCTTGGGAAGGTTATAACTATGAAGATGCTATCCTGCTATCAGAAAGATGTGTTCACGATGACATCTTCACATCAGTACATATTGAAAAATTAGAAATAGATGCACGTCAAACAAAACTCGGACCAGAAGAAATTACACGTGAAATTCCGAATGTATCAGAAGACGCTTTAAGACATTTGGATGAACGCGGAATTGTCAGAATAGGTGCAAGAGTTTATGCTGACGATATATTAGTAGGTAAAGTAACACCGAAAGGCGAATCTGAACATCCGCCGGAAGAAAAACTGTTAAGAGCAATCTTTGCAGAAAAAGCAAGAGATGTAAAAGATAACTCATTAAGAGTTCCTCATGGTGAAGGCGGAAGAGTTCTTGACGTCAAGGTATTTGACAGAGAAAAAGGTGACGAATTACCACCGGGTGCAAATACCGTTATCAGAGTTTATATTGCTCAGAAACGTAAAGTTTCAGTCGGCGACAAACTTTCCGGAAGACATGGAAACAAAGGTATTGTGTCAAGAATATTACCAAAAGAAGATATGCCTTTCTTGCCTGACGGAACACCTGTTGATATCGTTTTGAACCCGCTTGGTGTACCTTCCCGTATGAACGTAGGTCAGACTTATGAATTGTTGTTAGGTTTGGCAGCATACCTGACAGGCAACTACTATGAAACACCGTCATTCGATGAAAGATACGGCGATAATCAGTCTGAAATTGCAACTAAAGCTGAACTTATCAAAGGTATCAAAGAATCAGGATGCGATTGGGTTAACGAAGACGGGAAAGTAAGACTTATAGACGGAAGAACGGGTGAACCGTTTGATGAACCTGTTGCAGTAGGTCTTTCATACATACTTAAACTTGTCCACCTTGTAGACGATAAAATTCACGCACGTTCTACAGGTCCATACTCACTTGTAACTCAACAGCCTCTGGGTGGTAAAGCTCAATTCGGCGGTCAGAGATTCGGTGAAATGGAAGTTTGGGCATTAGAAGCTTACGGTGCGGCTTATACTTTGCAGGAAATGTTAACAATTAAATCAGATGATGTTAACGGACGTAACAGAGCTTATGAAGCAATCGTAAAAGGCGACAATATTCCAAGACCGGGTATTCCTGAATCATTCAAAGTACTTGTAAGAGAATTACAAAGTATCGGTTTGGATATTACGGTAGCGAAAAAAGACGGTCAGGAAGTTGATTTAATGACAGATATGGATGATTTGAGAAAATCAGCTCCGAGAAGAGTCCTTTCTGATATGGATTCAGAGTTATTAAATATCAATTTCTTTGAAACACCGACTACATTCGGAGATATATAATAGAAGGTAAGAAGATAGGAAGGTAAGAAGGTAAGCTATTTATAATAAAGATTATTTGTGCGAAGCACCAAAAACAGCTAAACTTCTTATCCTCCTACCCTCCAATCCTCAAGATTTATAAAGGAGATATAAATGTCAACAAGCATAGATTATTTTGACTATATACGAATTAGTATCGCTTCACCGGAAAGAATACTTAAATGGTCTTACGGCGAAGTTACTAAACCGGAAACAATTAACTACCGTACATTAAAACCGGAAAGAGACGGTCTGTTCTGCGAAAGGATTTTTGGACCTTCTAAAGACTGGGAATGCTATTGCGGTAAATATAAAAGAGTAAGACACAAAGGTATTATCTGCGAACGCTGCGGCGTTGAAGTTACAGATAGCAAGGTAAGACGTCAGAGAATGGGACATATTAAGCTTGCAGCTCCAGTTTCTCATATCTGGTTTTTGAAAGGTATTCCTTCATATCTTGGTTTGCTTCTTGATATGACTTTAAAAGATCTTGAGCAGGTAATTTATTTTAACAATTACGTAGTTCTTGATCCGGGTGAAAGCGAATTCAAAAAATTACAATTGTTGTCTGAAGAAGAATACGAAGATTATATGGCAGAACACGAAGATTCTACTCTCAAAGTAGGAATCGGAGCAGAAGCCATTAAAGAACTTCTTTCAGAAGTTAATACAAAAGAACTTGCAGAAGAAATCAGAACAGAACTTGCAGGTTCGGTTAATTCAGTACAAAAGAAAAGCAAACTTATTAAACGTTTAAGACTGCTTGATTCATTGATTTCATCAGAAACAGATCCAACATGGATGATTATGGATGTATTACCTGTAACTCCTCCGGATTTGAGACCAATGGTTCAATTGGACGGCGGCCGTTTTGCAACATCTGACTTAAACGACTTATACAGACGTGTAATCAACAGAAACAACCGTTTACAGAGACTTTTGGAAATGGGAGCTCCCGAAATTATCGTACGTAACGAAAAACGTATGCTTCAGGAAGCTGTTGATGCCCTGATTGATAACGGCAGACGCGGAAGAACAGTTGTAGGCCCGAATAACAGAGCATTAAAATCACTTTCTAACATTATCGAAGGTAAACAGGGACGTTTCCGTCAAAACTTATTAGGTAAACGTGTTGACTACTCAGGCCGTTCAGTTATCGTTGTAGGTCCTCAATTGAAATTGAACCAGTGCGGCTTGCCGAAAGAAATGGCAATCGAATTATTTAAACCGTTTGTTGTAAATAAATTGATTGAAAGAGGTTACGTACAAAACATAAAATCAGCTAAAAAGAAAATTGAACGTTCGGAAGCTGTTGTCTGGGATATTTTAGAAGAGGTAATCGACGGGCACCCTGTATTATTAAACCGCGCCCCGACTCTTCACAGATTAGGTATTCAGGCATTTGAACCGAAACTTGTAGAAGGACGTGCAATTCAGCTTCATCCGCTTGTATGTACGGCATTCAACGCAGACTTCGATGGTGACCAAATGGCTGTTCACGTACCTTTATCAATTGAGGCGCAGACTGAGGCAAGAATGTTAATGTTGGCGACTAACAACATTTTAGCTCCTGCTACAGGTAAACCTATTATCACTCCGACACAGGATATGGTATTGGGTATGTATTACCTGACAATCCTGAAAAATCCTGAAATGGAACCTAAAGGATATTTCTACAACTTCCAGGATGCAATTTCAGCTCTTGAAGTCGGTGTAATTGATCTTCACGACAAAATTGTTGTAAGAGACGAACACAATGATAGAATTGAAACAACAGCAGGAAGAATTATCTTCAACGAAGCTGTAAGAAATGCTCTTGCATAGGAAACTGATAAAACAAACAGATGCGAGGGAAAAGTCTCAAAATCATGAAACAATTTATGAAGGCCACCCGAGTGCATTGACAAATATAAGCCGGTAGTTTGAATATCAGAAAAAATAAAAAAACTACAAAAGGCGCTTCAATAAAAATTGTAAGCTATGTTAAAAAAAGGAAATAATATAATGGAAACAACATACACACATGGTAAAAAAACTGTAGATTTCATTAACAAGCAAATGGACAAAAAAGGATTAAACAATTTGCTTTCACAAATGTATCTGGAGTTTGGCGGGGCTAAAACCGCAGAATTGGCTAACAGCCTGAAAAACCTCGGCTATAAGTATGCTACAAAATCCGGAACAACAATTTCTATTGCAGATTTGCAGGTTCCGGAAGCAAAGAAAGAATTGCTTCAAGAAGCCGAAAAAGAAATCGAAAAATCAACTAACAGATATCTTAAAGGTGAAATCACCGAAGTAGAAAGATATACAAAAGTTATCGACACCTGGTCTGAAACAACCGCTAAATTAACATCACAGGTTGTAGAAAACTTTGATAAATTAAACCCTGTATATATGATGGCATTCTCAGGCGCCAGAGGTAACTTATCACAGGTATCTCAGCTTGTCGGTATGAGAGGTTTGATGGCAGACGCGCAGGGGCAAATCATCGACTTGCCGATTAAATCAAACTTTAAAGAAGGCCTATCCGTTACAGAATACATCATTTCTTCATACGGTGCAAGAAAAGGGCTTGTAGATACAGCGTTGAAAACAGCCGACTCAGGTTATTTGACAAGACGTCTTGTAGATGTCGCTCAGGACGTAATTATCCGCGCTGATGACTGCCATACAACAAAATCAATTAACATGAAACCGATTACAGACGGCGATAACGTAATTGTTCCATTAATCGACAGATTACTGGGAAGAACGATTGCAGAAGATATTGTTGATGCAGACGGTACAGTTCTTGTAAAAGCCGGAACAACAATGAACAGAGACGATATTCAAAAGGTAAAACATTTGAACCTTCAAGAATTGAAAGTTCGTTCAGGTTTGACATGCGGTCTTGAATACGGCATCTGCCAGAAATGCTACGGCTGGGCAATGACTACCCAAAAACTTGTTGATATCGGAGAAGCAATTGGTATTATTGCAGCACAGTCAATCGGTGAACCTGGTACTCAGCTTACAATGAGAACATTCCACACAGGCGGTGCGGTAGGCGTTAAAGATGCTATAAAAGAAGTTATTGCAAAACAAGACGGTGAAGTCGTTTCTAATGTTAAAACAAGAGAATTGAGAACACGCCATGGTGATGTTGTTAATATCTCTAATTATGAAACAGATATTGAAATTAAAGGAGCTAAAAGAACTGAGAAATATCATATTCCTGCCGGTTCTACAATCTTCTTTACAAACGGCATGCAGGTTAAAAAAGGCTTTAAACTTGCCCAGTTTGAGCCTTCTGCACAAGGTTCTGGGTCTCGTCTGACAGAAAAAGCTACAAAAGATATTACATCTGATCTTTCCGGAGAAGTATTATATGAAGATTTTGTAGCTGATGAAAAGAAAGACAGACAAGGCAACATCTCAAGAACAACCAATAAACAGGGTATTATCTGGGTTTTAGGCGGCGATGTTTATAACCTTCCAGGCGGGTCTAAAGTTCTTGTAAAAGACGGTCAGAAAATTAAAGAAGGTGAAAAACTTGCTGAAACTTTAACAATTTCTGAACATGGCGGTGAAGTCCGCTTCGGTGAAGACTTAGTTATTGAAGATGTTAAATTTGAAGGCAAAAATATCAAGAAAATTGTTCAAGGTAAAGAATTGACAATTGTTATTGCTTCATTAATGCCTGAAAATGCAACATTTGAACAAACTAAAAAAGAACAATTATGGACAGTCAACAAAACAGGCGAAAAATATATTGTTAAAGCTCCTGTTGATACAACGGTAGAAAACGGTATGATTATCGCCGAACTTATTGACGATGAATGCGCCGTAACTTCATCAGGCGAAATCAGATACGTTGATGTTGAAGTTGACGAAAATCAAATTATTACAAAACCGGGCTCTGTTGTATTTATTCCGGAAGAAATTCACCAGATTAACAAAGATTCTTCTTTAAAAATGGTTGAAAACGGAACGCATGTTACAGCCGGAACAGAAGTAGTAAAAGATGTTTACTGCCACATCGACGGTATTGTGGAATTTAAAGAATATAACGATGTTATCCACGAAATAACAATACGTCCGGGAGAAATACACACACTTTCAAGCGTTTCTGAATTGAAAGTTGATGAAGGTGAAGTTGTAAAAAAAGGCACTGTAATTGCAGACGGTATCAAGGCCAAAGAAACTTCTATCGTTACAATTATGGATTCTTCAATGGATGATTTGGATATTGATGATCTTGATGAAGAACTTGATACAAGTCTTTCACTTGATGAAGATAACATTTCAAATCAACCGATACAAATACTTATAAGACCGGTTCAGGTATTGAATGTAGAGCAGAAAAATGTATCTATTAAATTTAATACATCTGACAGTTTGATTGACATTGTACCTGTAACACAATTGCAGTACAAAGACGGTGCAAGAGTAAGAAATCTGGATGGTTCTACAATTACAAGAACAAGCCTTGTACTTCAAATGCAGGGATACTTATCACACCTTAAAGGTATGGTAGAGCTTGACGACAAAGATAATTTAAGAATAGTTGTTCTTGAAAACTTGATTGTCCGCCGCGAATTTGAAGGCAATGCAAAAACAATGTCATCACTTCAAACAGAACTTCTTGTAAAAGACGGACAGACAATTGATCCTAAAACACCTGTTGCTAAAACTCAGGTATTAGCAATCAATGATGGTGTTGCATCTATTAAATCAGAAAAAGAAGATGCAAGAAGACTTCTGTTAACAAGCGAAACTTATGAAACCACATTGTCCATAAAAGGCAAAGCAAATGTTAAAAAAGGCGACTTTGTAAAACTTGATTCAATCCTTGCAGACAGCGGAGAAAAATCTACTGTTTCCGGAATGGTAACAGCCGTTAATAAAGGCGAAATAACAATCAGAAACGGCAGACCTTACTTAATCAGCCCTGGTACAATGCTGCAGGTTGAAGCAGGTGCACTGGTATTACGCGGTGATAACATTGCAACACTTGTATTTGAAAGACAAAAAACAGGTGATATTGTTCAGGGTCTTCCGAGAGTAGAAGAACTTCTTGAAGGCCGCAAACCTAAAGATTGTGCGATTTTGGCAGAAGAAGACGGTATTGCAGAAATTGAAACAGATGAAGATTTGCCAAGACTTTATCTTGTAACTGATAATGGCAGAACTGAAATCAAATATGCAATTGATGCAAATATTGTTGTTCAAAATAAACAAAAAATCAAAAAAGGCCAGCCTTTGACCAGCGGACCTTTAAACCCGCATGATGTTATAAGACTCTGCGGACCGGAAGCTGCACAGCAATACCTTGTAGATGAGGTACAAAGAGTATACCGTTCTCAAGGTGTTGAAATTGCCGATAAACACGTTGAAATCATCGTAAGACAAATGACTAAAAAAGTTAAAGTTGTTGATGCCGGTGATACAACGTTACTGCCCGGTGAATTAATCGAAATGCAGACATTTGAAAAAGAAAACAAGGAAGTAGAAGAAAAAGGCGGTCAGCCAGCTACTTGTGAATACATGTTATTAGGTATCACAAAAGCTTCTTTGAACACTGAAAGTTTCATTTCTGCAGCTTCGTTCCAGGAAACAACAAGAATCTTGACAGAAGCCGCTGTCGAGGGTAAAAAAGACATGCTGAGAGGTTTGAAAGAAAACGTTATCATCGGTCGTTTGATACCTGCAGGTACTGGCTTCCATCATCTTTCAAATGCGAATGAAGAAAAAGAACGCGAAGAAAGAAAACGTGCAGTTGCACAAAGAAATCAGGCAAGAAAACCGTCTGCGATTTTGGAAGAAATCGAAGGAATGTTCGGTTCTCCGGATTTTCAGCTCGGTAATGAAGATGAAGAATAAAACAAAAAGTCCCGGAATTTCCGGGACTTTTTTATAATCTTTTTTTTTATTTGGACATATTTTGTAATAATGCTGTGGTAGATGTTCCACCTTCTTCAACGGTATTACATTCACCTCTTTTTATAATTGGCGGTGCACCTTCTTCAACAGCGTCCATTCTTAAAGAGTATAAATCATATCCCCACTTATTCGGCCCTTTTTTACCATTGACATCAACTGCAAATTTATAACCACCACTGTATGCAAAAATAATCATTCCATCATTTGTTACAAAAGCTTTTTGAGAATTAATAGTATTCTTTCTTAAATAATTACAGCCGCCTGAGGCTGTAGCCTGCTCTCCATAATTAGGAATATAATTCGGGTCACTTGGATCTGTATCGTAATCAGCTTGTCTTATTTCATCAATTCCTTTGTAATCGGGGATACAGTCAGGATAAGCATTACTGCTGCAAGTTTTGATTACATTAAACTCTTTTATAAACTGGTTATAAAATTCTGTGCATCCAGAAGTATTCCCCCAGGTATCACCCGGCAGTGAAGAACCATCAGGTGTTGTATACTTTGTACAAGTCCCGGCATCATTATATTCCGCACAAGTCGGACTATTTTTGCTTTTTTGCCAACCGTAACAGGCAGGAGTATAGCCTAAATCATAACTTGTTTTATTTATTGCATTTGTGATTAAAGAATAGCTTCTTTTAAACTGATTTCTTAAAACCATTTTTTGAGCAGTATTTATTACTGAAGGCATTGTCAGAGCTGCGACAACACCAATTACACCAAGTGTGATTAAGACTTCGGCAAGTGTAAATGCACTTTGACGAATATTGACAAAGCGGGCTGTTGCACCTTCTCTATGGTTAAAATTAAAATCTTTATACCACGAAGGATGTAAAATAGCATCTTCTCTCCATTTTTTACTCATTACTATTCTCCTCTGTCTTACATGTCATTAATTTATAAAAAAATGACTTATCTTACACATTATATGACATTATATTACATCAATCTACGAAAAAATGTCAAGCAAGGCATTATAAAATCCCAATTAATAAATTAGACTTTATATGGAGGGTATATGAGTGCAAAAGAAACATTAGGCGCAAAAATAAGATATTTAAGAAAATCTAAAAAGATTGCACAGGAAAAGTTATCTGAAATGGCAGATATCAGTCCGCGCCAGCTAGTTAGAATTGAGATGGGACAATCTTTCCCAACACTGGAAAACCTTGAAAAAATTGCGGCGGCACTTAATGTCTCTATTCAGGCTCTTTTTGAAAATGATTACTATGACAGCACTGAAAATTTGAAACAAAAACTGCATAATAAAATAAATTTACTGGATGAAAAAAATATCCGTTTTCTTTATATTGTAGCATCACATCTTGATTAATATCCCAAAAAAGTTTTCTAAACAGAATATATGATTTGTCAAAAGTTTTTTTTTTACAAGCCGATATAATTTTTGGAGGTAATAATGGCAAGAATTATAGAAGGTGAAAGACGGATTATAAAAATGTCAGTGGACGACATTTTAAATATTGTAAGGGAATACCAGAGGATTTGTCATAAATCCTGCTGTTATGAGCACACAAGAGAGCTTTTATCAAAAGCAGACCTTTACATACCGGAAGATATTTAATACATAAATTATGTTATCGTAAGTGAATATGTAAATAGGTAAATAAGAGAATAAGTCTTTACGGTGCGCTTTAGCGCACTAAATATACTTCTCTCTCCCCTTTGGGGAGAGAGCTAGAGAGAGGGGCTTTAATGATTACTGCTTAACGAAACGACAGCAAAACGAGTGTTGTTTGAGCGGGAAAAAAGATTGGATTCTGAAACAAGTTCAAAAATGTCATATAGCGAGTTCACTCGTTTCAGGTTGAGTTTAGCAGTAATTAAACGGTCAGCGTGTTTCTTTTTCTTATCCAATATTCTTTTTCTTTTCATCGCAAAAAAGAAAAAGAATATTTGGTGCGGGGTGCGGGGACGCATAGTTCCCGCATAACAAAACCCTCTCCCTTTATCCCTCTCCCAAGAGAGGGAAATATTCCAATAACATAATTTATGTAGTTCGATAAAATTACCCGATTGTGGTTTTGAAAAATTCCTTTTTAGTTTATGCTAATATTAAACAGAAAGGAGTTCTTTTCATGAAGAAAAACGTAATTATTATTGCCTTAATATTTGCTATACCACTTTTAGCATATATGCTTCTTACAACTTCTAATTCAACAACTGCGCAAATTGCGCAAACAGGCAAACCGCAGGTTATAAAATTCACTTCTGCAATGTGCCTTGACTGCCAGACTATGAATAAAGTATTTGAAGACATAATGCCAAAATATGAAGATAAAATTACTTTAACAGAAATTCATGTTCAGGATAAAAACTCTTTTAATGACGAACAGATAAAAAAATATAATGTAACACTTGTACCTACAATTATTCTTCTCAATTCTAAAGGCGCCCAGGTAAAAAGAATAGAAGGCGCTGTGTCAGAAGAAGAAATGGATAAATGCCTTCAGGAACTTGAATAACTATGGAAAATTACATCAATCTTTTTACTCAACAGGGAAGTTTAGCTATATTATTGGGCCTATCTTTTTTAGGTGGTCTTGTCGCCTCTATTTCACCATGCTCTTTAGCTATGCTTCCGATTATAATAGGTTATATCGGAGGGTATTCCGATGCAAAACCGCTTAAAACATTTGTTCAAATGCTGTTTTTTGTATTTGGAACTGCAATAGTGTTTTCGATTATAGGAATAATCTGTGCGCTTACTGGAAAAGTTTTTATCTCATTTGCCGGCGGATATTTTGGCATATTTTTAGCAGGAATTATTATGGTTATGGGGTTAAAACTTATTGGCGTGCTTGATTTTGAGCTTCCTGTTGTAATAAAAGAAATGCCGAAAAATGACGGAACAAATACCTATCTTTATCCGATAATTCTTGGCGGAGTATTTGCTCTTGCAGGCACTCCCTGTTCTACGCCTATCTTAGCAGGCATTATGGCGTTTGCATCACTTTCTGCAAGCATTGCACAGGCAATATTAATGCTTTTCTTATTCTCTCTGGGACAGGGGTTAATCCTTATTCTTGCAGGATTTTTGACTTCACATCTTAAAAACTGGAAAGGATTTTACAAATTTTCGGACTGGCTTTTAAAAATCAGCGGCGGACTTCTTGTAATCGCCTCAATATATATTTTTTATAAGATTTTTGCTCCGCTTATTGTAAAATAGGTACAAGTGCGTTAAAATGATTGTATCTATAAATGGAGAGTAAAAATGAAAACTTATGAAGGTCAGTTAGTAGCAGGAAATGAAAAGTTTTGTATAATTTTATCAAGGTTTAACGATTTTATCGGGTCTAAACTATTGTCAGGCGCGCTTGATGAACTTAAACGCCATGGCGTGTCAGACGATAATATAGATATAGTAAAAGTTCCGGGAGCTTTTGAAATTCCGATTACTGCAATGAAATTTGCTAATACTGGCAAATATAATGCAATAATTACACTCGGAGCAGTCATTAGAGGTGCTACTGCACATTTTGATTATGTGAGTGCTGAAGTTTCTAAAGGAATAGCTCAGGTAAGCCTGCAGACAGGAGTTCCTGTAATCTTTGGAGTTCTTACAACAGATAATATCGAACAGGCAATTGAAAGAGCCGGTACAAAAGCAGGCAACAAAGGCTCTGATGCAGCTAAATCAGCAATTGAAATGGCTAATTTATTAAAATTAATATAGTGTTTATTATTTAAGGAAAATCGGACTTTTCCGGTTAGAAAGCAGGTGCAAAATGTCAGACATTATTACAGAGTACAGGAATGAAAATACCAAAGATATTGATATTCTTCCTACCATTGAAATCGTAAAAAAAATGAACGAGGAGGATAAACTCGTTGCACTTGCTGTCGAAGAAGAAACAGAACATATTGCACAAGGAATTGATTTGATCGCTAAACAGTTTTTAAAAGGCGGAAGATTAGTCTATTTCGGCGCCGGAACATCAGGCAGACTTGGTATTTTAGATGCCTCGGAATGTCCTCCTACATTCAGTGTCTCGCATGATATGGTGCAGGGCTTTATTTGCGGCGGTGATAAGGCTATCAGGCATTCTATTGAAGGAGCTGAAGATAACCCTGATCTTGGTTATGAAGATGCAAAAATTTTAAATGAAAATGATATTGCTATAGTCATATCAGCCAGCGGAAATCCTAAATATCTTCTCGGTGTCTTAAAAAGAGCTGAAGAAGTTAACTGCAAAACAATTGGGATTACTTGTAACCCGAAAGGACGAATAGCAGAAGAAGCAGGACTTGTAATATGTGCGGAAGTCGGACCTGAAGTTATCGCAGGATCTTCAAGATTGAAAGCCGGAACTGCTCAAAAAATGATTTTGAATATGCTTTCAACAGGCGCAATGATAAAAATAGGAAAAACTTATGAAAACTTTATGATTGATTTGCAGCCTGTTAATGAAAAATTAAAAGACAGAGCAATCAGAATTGTTGCACAAATTGCAAATGTTACACACAGCGAAGCACTTGCAACCCTTTTGAAATGTAACTGGGAGATTAAAACGGCTATTATATCAATTATAATGAAACTGGATATTGAAAATTCAAGGCTTGAACTAAAAAAACATGGCGGTGTACTCAGAAAAATTATTCACACCGTTCAGACAGCATAAGGAGAGAAGGAACAATGAAACTAACAGTACTTGGAGCAGGATGCTGGGGATTAACGCTTGCCTGGCTTTTAACAAATAATTTTGACAATATAACAGTCTGGGGACGTGAGCAGGATTTATCCGAAGACTTAAAATTTAATAAACATACTTCAAAACCTCTTGAAGTACAGCTTGATAAAAAAGTTGAAATTACATCTGATTTAAAACAGGCAATAACTGATGCAGATATAATTCTTTCTGTCGTAGCTACATCAGGAACCCGCGATGTCTGCGAAAAATTGAAAGAAGCAGGAATCAAACCTGAACAAATTCTTGTAAACGCATCAAAAGGTATTGAACTCCCGTCATTAATGAGAATGTCTGAGGTTATAAAAGATGTCCTGCCTGAACAAAAACTTGCAATCCTTTCAGGTCCGACTCTTGCTAAAGAAGTACTGGCAGGACTCCCTACAGCCGCTTCGGTTGCCTGTGAAGACATAAAAGTCGCTGAATTTGTTCAAAAAGCCTTAAATGTTCCTTCGAAATTCAGATTATACACAAATTCTGATGTAATAGGCGTAGAACTCGGCGGTTCCTTGAAAAACGTAATTGCGATAGCTTCAGGATTTGCTCATACAATGGGATTGGGTGATAACTGTGCCGGGACACTTTTGACACGCGGAATGGCAGAAATTGTCAGAGTCAGTATCAATTTGGGTGCAAATCCTTCAACACTTTACGGACTATCAGGAATGGGGGATTTAATCGCAACCTGTTCAAGTCCGATGTCAAGGAATTACACTGTCGGTTCAATGCTTGCAAAAGGGAAAAAAATTGACGATATTTTAAAGGAACTTGGTTCTGTAGCTGAGGGCGTAAAAACTTCAAAAGCAATTTGTGAGCTTGCTAAAAAACTTGATATTGAAGTTCCTGTGTCAAATGCTATATATGAAGCTGTTTATACAGACATTACCCCGCAGGCGCTTTTAGAAAAATTAATGAACAGAAAGCTTAAAGAAGAAGAAAGATACGTATAATGAAATATGCCGTAAATTATTTAAAAAACACATTTTACCCGCTTGAAGTTCCAGAAACACTTCACATCCAGGACGGGCAGATGGTTCTTGTCAGAACTGAAAAGGGAGAAGAAGCTCTAAAAGCTTTTATTGTAAATTCAAAAATTTCTGAATTATGGGAAAAAAGCAACAGTAAACCAGAGCCTTTAACCGTAATCAGGACATTATCCCAAAGGGATTTACAAACTCTTGAGGACATAAAACGTGAAGAAGTAACATCTTTTTTCAAATGTCAGGCGCTAGTTCAGCAGCATAAATTAAATATGAATTTAGTTCAGTGCAGAATAACTTTTGACAGAAGAAAAATTACATTTTATTATACTGCACCTGAACGTGTGGATTTTAGGGCGCTTTTAAAAGATTTAACACAAGTATTTACGCGTGTAAGAATTGATTTGCGTCATATCGGCGTAAGAGATGAAACCTCTATTATGGAAGGGACAGGAATTTGCGGAAGACCTTTTTGCTGTTCAAGTTTTTTAAGAAAATTTGCAACAATTAACGTAAAACTAGCAAAAGATCAGGGTATGCCGATTACCCCCGGGAAAATTTCAGGCACCTGCGGAAGATTGCTATGCTGTCTGACTTATGAATATTCAAACTATATAGACGCTGCAAAAGGGATGCCGCCTGTCGGCTCTTCGGTTATGACTCCTGAAGGGCTGGGTAAAGTTTGTTATCTGCAGTTTTTAAGCGGTAAAGTCGCTGTTAAAATGGAAGACGGCAAAACAAAAGAATTCCCGAAAAACGATATAGAAATGGTTGATGCAGACGTCAATGTTGAAATAGATGTCCCTGTTATCAATACTTATACAGAAGACAATGATAATATTGATATAAGACAATTAGAAGATGACAGAAACAGTTCTACAGGCAATGTTTAATTTATTTTTTATGTTCGTCTTTTTTATCACCAAATAGAATCATATACCATGGTTTTTTAATAAAGACAAAGTAAATTTCACCATTAGTAAGTTTTACTTCATATCTGAAATAAAATTTTCGTTTCGGGTCACTTGCAGTTTCACGAAGTTCTGCGACAAGCTCATCATTTGTAATTTTGTGTAACTCTTTTACACTGATTACTTCCTTGTCTATTATTTTAGTTAATGCATAATAATCGCTCATATGAATATTATAACAAATGTTAATAAATATTTCAAGAGTATATATAAAAAAACAAATAATTAACTAATGTGGAAATATAAGCTAACTATTGTGTGATGCTGAAACATGATAATCTTGCAGATATTTGATGTAAACTGCAATATCTCCCCACCTAATTTTTATATCAAATAACAAATTTATCTATGATAAAATTGGGATAAAAATGATACTATAAGGCCAAATACAGCAAAAATTATACCAGGAATCAAATAAGGATTCTGTTCAACGTCGTCTATATCACCATCTATTTCACATTTTATATTACATTCCTCTAATAATTTCATTATTTTTTTAGCCTGTCGTCTGAAATGAATCGCGATACTTGCCATTTCACCATCGTTTAGTGTTAAAATCAGTTCAGAATTAAGTATTAAAGATGGATACATTCTCAATGAATATATAGGCGTTGGCGGAATTAATATTCTTAGAGTAGCATTATTTATACAAGTTGCAGGTAATTTTATTTTGTCATCAAAACTAATCATTTTATTACAGGTATCAATCTCGATTTTTTCATATCCATTATCATCCCAGTAAGAAAGAAGTTTTTTTTGATAGTAAAATACTATATGTTGAAGAAGAATACAAAAAATAATACATCCAAGCACCAAACTTTTAGGTTGACCTTCTAAAATAAATCCGATGGTCATTATAATTATTAGAATATAACAAATATAGTACCCCCCCTATTTAACCCAAAATAATTTTTTAGCTGCGGCTTGAAAGATTTTTTCATTGAGATAGACCTTTTTCATTTAAATTCCAAAATATTTTTACGTCAATATAATATCCGATTAAAACGGAACAGTCAAGACAATAATATTTACATTGAACTTGTTATGATTATGAAAATTTTCACGCAGGATTAGTAGGTTGGCAAGTATTGCTAAGACAAATCCTATTTGTTTAAAATTGTCGGAGATGGGACTGTCTTGGTCGCTCGCATTTAGCGGCAATTTCGTGTTTTGTTTTCTGTGATTTCATCACATCAAACAAAAGCACTCCAGCCTCAGCTCGCTCCCGCTTGAACCTGTACCAGGCTTCGCCTTGTGGGGTTCTGCGTCCCAATACAATCTACATGCATTAAAATAAGACTCCGTAAGGAGTCTTATTATGGTGTCGGAGATGGGACTTGAACCCACACAGATTTCTCCATACGCACCTGAAACGTACGTGTCTACCATTCCACCACTCCGACATGATTAAATTTTCTATAACCATAAAATAACACAAAAAATCCAATCTGTCTATATAATAAAGCCATATATCTTAAATATATTTATCAGAAGGGCTGCGTCCGTAGAACCTATTTTATTTTCTTGAAAAATTCATCAGAAATCAATTGTGAATATTTACTTTTTTCATTTGCCGATATCAAAATCCGTTCTTCACCGTCTTTAGTACTCGCAACTGATATTATACCTCCGATATCGCCTATCGGAAGTTTTTTAACACGTGCTTCAAATTTAACATAAGGAACCTCTTTGCCGTAAGAATTCATAGTACCATGCTTTGTAACTTTTATGTCATCAACAGAAATTGCCTGATATTTAACCTTACTTATTGCCTTATGCAATTTTTCTTCAACATTATCTGATTTTATATCATCTGCAGTTAATATTTTTTTATCACCGGAATCTACTACAAGCATTTTCTGCCCCGATGCTCTGTGTTCGGCAACAACTGCGTTATAGCCCATTATTCCTGCGGCTTTTTCAATTTCAAATTCGTCATTAATTTTTGAAAAATCACCGACTTTCTGCGCACGTTCCATTACAACATCTTTTGGCGGATTAAAATAATTTCCGACAAGAGAAACTATCAAATCTTTACCCCCGAGTGCCAAAAAGCCGACTGCGGCAAGGGTAAGAATTATTGCACGTAAAATATTTTTTATAAAACCCATGTTGAAATCCTTGTCATGTTATACTATTATTATAACTATGAAAAATACTGAAATCAATTTTATTAATACAGCAGATATAAAAGTCGAGGAGCTTACTCCTGCAATGCAGGAATATTTAAAAATTAAACACGAGCATCCGAATAAAATTCTATTATACAGACTCGGTGATTTTTATGAAACATTTTTTGAAGATGCTGTTACAATGTCTAAAGAGCTTGAGATTACACTGACAGGCAGAGAACAGGGGAAATTCGGACGAATTCCGCTCGCCGGAATTCCTGCAAAAGCCGTAAATAATTACCTTGAAAAGCTCGTGCAAAAAAATTATAAAGTTATAATATGCGACCAGCTTGAAGACCCAAAATTTTCAAAAGGACTTGTAAAAAGAGGTGTTACAAGAATTGTAACATCCGGAACTCTGACAGAAAGCGACTTTCTGCAGCAGAATTCCAACAATTATATTTGCGCATTATTTAAAGATGAAAAAAGCGGAATATGGGGATTTTCTTACACTGATATTTCAACAGGAGAATTTAAAGTTACACAGGCGCCTTATGAACTTATTCTTGCAGAATTGACAAGAATTTCGCCTGCCGAAGTTGTAGGCCCTTCTGTAAAACAAAAAATTATGCCGTTTCAAATTGTTCCTGATGAAAAAATAGATTTACCGGAAGAAATTACTAAAAATTATAATTGTTCAAAAATCCCTTCATCAGTTTTCGAGACTAATTTTGCAGAAAACAATCTAAAAGCAGTTTTTCAGGCAAACAGCCTTGAATCTTTCGGCTATGACAGATATAAAACAGGCTTCAGAGCTGCAGGTGCTTTGCTTGCTTATATCTGGGAAACCTTAAAAGACAATGTTCCTAAATTTGAGAGAATTGAGCCTTATGAACTTTCCGAATATATGATTTTGGACAGAAGCACCAGAAAAAATCTTGAGCTTACTGAAACCCTGCGTGATAAAAACAAATTCGGCTCATTACTCTGGTCTGTTGACAAAACAAAAACAAATATGGGCGCAAGGCTTTTGAAAAACTGGGTATGCCAGCCTCTAAAAAGTACTGAAGATATTTTAAACCGCCAGAATTGTGTAACAGAGCTTGTTGAAAAGTCAGATGAACGTATCACAATATCAAATCTTTTAGAAAAAATATATGATATACAAAGACTTGCGACAAGAATGTCAAACAATTCGGCAAACCCCAGAGATTTTTTAGGCTTGAAATCTTCTTTAATGATTCTTCCAGACCTGTTAGATGCAACAGAAAAGCTTGAATATAACCCGCTGGCAGAGATTAACAAATATAGAGATGAAATATCAGAATATGCATCATTAATTGATAGAACAATTGCAGAAAACGCTCCGCAGGTTATAAAAGAAGGCGGAATTTTAAAAGAAGGTGTATCAGGTGAACTTGACTACTTCCGCGAACTTTTAACAGGTGGAGAAAGCTGGGTCAAAAGCTATGAAGAAAGAGAAAAAGAAAGAACAGGTATTAAATCATTAAAAGTTACATCTAACAAGGTATTCGGCTACTATATAGAAATTTCAAACTCTTATCTTAATCAAATTCCAGAAGGTTATGTAAGAAAACAAACCCTGACAACGGGCGAAAGATTTATAACCGAAGAATTAAAAAAACATGAAGATGATGTCCTGTCGGCAAAATTCAAATCAACAGAATTGGAATATAAATTATTCTGTGATTTCAGAGAATATTCAAAAGAATTCGTTTCAAAAATCAGAGAAATTGCAGAATGCATAGCAAGATGCGATGTATATACAGGACTTGCACAAGCTGCTGTTGAAAATAACTACTGTAAACCTATTGTTGATGAATCTGACGACTTTATCGTAAAAAACGGGCGACATCCTGTGCTTGAAAAAATTCTTCCGCTCGGGGAATATGTGCCGAACGATCTGGAATTAAAATGCAATTCTGTTGATTCAACTCAGTTTATGATTTTGACAGGCCCCAATATGGCCGGTAAATCAACCTACATGCGCCAGAATGCGCTAATTGCAATTTTAGCACAAATAGGTTCCTGGGTCCCTGCAGATTACGCAAAAATAGGTATTATTGACAAAATCTTTACACGTGTAGGCGCATCTGACGATTTAACACTAGGGCAGTCAACATTTATGGTTGAAATGATAGAAACTGCCTGTATCTTAAATTCCGCAACAGAAAGAAGCTTTATACTTCTCGATGAAATCGGCAGAGGTACAAGCACATACGACGGTGTTGCGATTGCCTGGTCTGTTGCCGAATATATTGCAACAAAAATTAAGGCGAGATGTATTTTTGCAACACACTATCATGAATTGAACGTAATGACAAATACATATCCGCAGATAAAAAATTACAGAATAACAATAACGGAAGAAAACGGAGAAATTGAATTTTTACGTAAAATAGTTCAGGGTGGAGCAAGCAAAAGTTACGGTATTCAGGTTGCAAAAATGGCGGGGCTGCCACAGGTTGTAATTAAACGCTCACAGGAATTAATGACGAGAATGCAAAAGGATTATTCTAGCAACCTTTCAACACGTAAAAAGGCTTCGGATACTCCTATAGTCGAAGTTCCACAGTTGAACCTGTTTAATTAACAGAAAAAAATAAATAATTGTCAATGATTTTTGTCTTCTAAAAGTCTTGTTATATCTATATTTAAAGCTTGTGCAATTTTATTTAAGGTTTTAAGAGTTATATTTTGCTTCCCTGTTTCAATTTTACCTATATATTTTTCATGCACATCAATCATTTCTGCAAGCTGGGCTTGGGTAAGACGTTTTATAGTACGCTCTACTCTAATATTCAGGCCAATTCTGCTAAAAAGTTCTTTATCATCCATATTTAAATAATATGAGTATTTTAAATTACAATAAACAATATATAATACTGTATAATGTAGTATTATATATTGACATTTAGATTATAATAAGTTATAATAAATTTATGAAAAAGAGAGCTCATAAAATCGGATTTACCTTGGCAGAAGTTTTGATTACACTTGGAATTATAGGGGTGGTTGCTGCATTAACACTTCCGAGTCTTATAGCAAGCTATAAAAAGCAGGAAGCAAGCGCAAGATTAAAAAAATTCAATTCAATGATGGGACAGGCTTTGATGCTTTCTGTTGAAGAAAACGGGGATATTAATGAATGGGATATGGGCTTACCACCCGTTGAATTTGCAAATAAATACTGGGGGCCATATTTAAAAACATTATCTATTAAACAAAAAAACGGAAGCTCATACGCATATATATATTTTCCTGACGGAACATCTGTTACAATGCTTAAAGGTGTTTGTATGGATTGTATATTTGACATTAACGGAAATAAAAACCCTAATATTGAAGGCAGAGACCGATTTAGATTTTTAGCCTGCTCTAAAGACGTAACTTCCTGGTGTCCTAATAAAGGCTGGTGTACATATAGAAGTGATCAACAACAATCCAGAGATCATTATCTTGAACGATGTAAAAATGACGGCAAATACTGTTCGGCACTATTGGAAGTCGACAATTGGGAATTCAGAGATGATTACCCGTATAAATTATAAAAAATATCAAATAGTAAAAAACTCCACAAAATCGGCATTCATAAGCCCCTGAGTTTCTCCGCCGTCTAAAAATACCCAAACAACGGGATCTTTAATATCCAGAGTTTCATAATCCTCGTTGTCAATTGTTACAGGTTCAACGTTTTTGTCTACAACACTTTCAATTTTTGATAAATCTTCAATTTTATCCATAACTTAAACCTCATTATTACATCTGATTTATTAATAATGATTTTTTAGTTAAAGTCAAATTAAATTTTTATAATTTTCGATGTAAAAATCACCAAAGCTGTCATTTAAAATTGCCTCGCGGCATTTTTGAGAAAAATCAACAAGAAACTTTATGTTGTGAATTGATAAAAGTGTCGAGGCTGTTGATTCTCCGCATCTCCACAAATGCCTTATGTACGCTCTTGAATGATTTTTGCATGCATAACAGTTACAGCCTTCAACAAGCGGTCTTTCATCATCATAATACTGCTTTGTTTTAATATTTGATTTGCCATTTGGTGTAAAAAAAGACCCATGTCTTGCGTTACGCGTCGGCAATACACAGTCAAACATGTCAATTCCGCGTTTTATTCCGTCAAGTAAGTCTTCCGGAGTACCAACTCCCATTAAGTATCGCGGCTTATATTTAGGAAGCAGAGGCGCTGTAAATTCAACAAAATGGTTCATAATATCCTTTGTTTCACCAACGCTCAAACCGCCTATTGCATAACCAACAGCATCATAAGAAGATATTACCTGCGCGCTTTCCTTCCTTAAATCGTCATAAAAAGCACCCTGAACAATCGGAAAAAGAGCCTGACGCGGGTTTGTTTTTGCTTTAAAACATCTCTCCAGCCAACGATGTGTTCTTTCCATAGCTTTTTTAGCCGTATCGTAATCGCATGGAAATGGAGCGCACTGATCAAACGCCATAATTATATCAGCACCAATATCCTGCTGTATTTCCATTGAAACCTCAGGATTT
>CALVEO010000034.1 GCA_944326615.1 Candidatus Gastranaerophilales bacterium
GAGATAACATGGCAAAAGATAAACCTTTTACAGGGATTGTTATATATACAGGTGAGCGTACAATGCACTGGAAGAATGGCATGTATACAGTACCGATAAATAATTTATGGGAATAAATATTTTGCCGGTAAATTGCCACATTCTTGCCGGAATATCCAGTTTTTATAAATAAATGTTTTTAAATGTCAACAATTAATAGTGTTAATGTTAAAGTTTTAGAAAAAATTATTAATTTCTTAGAAGCTCTTGTTAATGCTACATAAAGATTTTTAGGACAAGTAAAGTTATGTGTATCTAAAATTGTTACTGTATCAAACTCTAAGCTATTATTGGATTGCAGAAATACAATATGTGAAATTAATAATTGAATGAGGATATTTGCAGACTTAAATTGAACAAGAGGTCGAGTGTAGTAATGTATTTACGCCACATTTCCCAAAAGCCAGGTTCTGAACTCGTAAACTCTATGGTATTATTACAAAATTTATTTATAGTCCTGGGGGGTAACAGAGTATTGACAAAACATTTTTTTTTATATAAAGTTAGTCATGCCTAACAAAATTAAAGGAGAAAAATGAAAATCTCAACGCTTTGTAAATATGTTGATCAGCCCATGATATTGAATAAACTGGACCAAAAAATGCCTGCAATTTTGATAGGTGCCGGCGGAAGTTTCGGGGTATGGGATTCTTTCAGAGCTTCTGAAAAAGATAAAGCTAACGGACATAAAAAAATTTTAAAAAATGCTATTGTAATTTCAAGTACAATTGCGGCTTCTCTGATTGGCACAAGAGGGATGAAGATTGGCGGGAAAAAGATTTTCAGTGGTCTAATGGAGAGGGTGCACTTTTCTGAATTGCAAAAGTTGCAAACCGGTGCAGTTAATAAATTTTTAAGCAGTACAAATATTAAAGATGGTGATGTTTTGGAGGCTCTTGAAACAGTAAAATTAAAAGAGCTTTCTTTAAAACAAATAGAAATTTTACAAAACAAACTTCCTTCATCTCCTGCGAAGCAAGAACTTTTCAGTGTGATTTTACCTGAAAAGAAAAATTTGAATTCAAAGGAGATTTTTTCTGAAATTAAACGGCTGTCGCTTCTGGGGCTGATTCCTGTAGTAGGAGGAGTAACAGGGGGTATAATTGCTGATAGAGTTACACATACAAATAATAGAAAAGGAACGGCCGACAAGGTCAAAGAGGGCTTGTACCAGTATCTTGCAAATATCTTTCTGTGTAATATAGGTGCCGGTACTGCTCTTTTTATTTCCGAGAAACTGGAAAAGGCTAAAAAAATTAAGCCTCTTACTCCTGTGAAGAAACTTGCGGTTATATTAGCAGGTATTACAGCAACAGGGATTGTCGGCGGGAGTTATATTGCAAATTGTGTAAGTAAAAAATTTATTAATCCTTTGTTTGGCGAGAATTCTAAAGGTAAGGGAATTTATGATGAAAGAAAACCGGAAGCTTTAGATATTGCCTTGCATGCAGATGATATTGCAACAGCAGGGATTTTATCGGGATTTAAATGGATTGAGCCTGCTCTGCCTTTAATGTATTTTATTTCAGGTTATAGAGCCGGCACCGGTTACAGGAATAGCTCTCCGAGAAATGTTTGATAATTGTGGCAGTTAAGGATTTATCCCAATAAAAATATATTGAAATCTTTAGAAATATATGTTAAAATAACAATATATAAAGTATAAAATTTTAGATAAAAGGAGACGATTATGAAGAGATTATTAAGTTTTGTAAAGCGGGGGGGGGGCGCCTAACTGCTTCGTCTCAAGGCTTTACGCTCGCTGAGGGTGTTTCACATGTTGCCGCTTCCGATAAACTTCGTCGAGCTGCGTTCACTCTTGCAGAAGTTTTGATAACGTTAGGTATTATCGGTGTTGTTGCTGCAATGACTCTGCCGTCACTTATACAGGATCATCGTGAAAAACAGCGTGTTGTGCAGTTAAAAAAGGTTTATTCTATACTTTCACAGGCATTTTTAATGGCACGGAACGAATACGGCGATATAGAAAGCTGGGATTATGTTACTACTGATACCGGAGAAAAAGACGACGAAGGGAATGCTATTTTAGATGAAAGCGGGTCTGATTTATTTGCTGATAATTTGAGAAAATATATTAAGCAGTCAGGAAAGACGAGCCATTCTTTTAGACGGTATTTATCTCTTGACGGAAGGAATTACTCCTCAAGCGGCGGTACAACTCTAAAAGACGATCATAATAAAATATATACAGCCGATGGAGCCATAATAATGATAGGCTGGGTTAATAAAGATTGCAGCCAAACATCTAGCGGATGCGGTGATATTGAAGTATTTTTACCTGAAAAAACAGCTAAAGTAGGGGTAAGTGCGTTTTGGTTTTATATTACTCCGAATGGAATAAAACCATACGGGCATCAAGGACATCGCTATTCATTTGAAGATTATTGTGATGTTACAAATTCAAAAGGAAAAAATGCGAATCAGCAAGGCAGAGGATGCACTGCATGGGTTCTCTTAAATGAAAATATGGATTACCTGCATTGCCATGAAAAACTCGGCTGGGATAAGGCAACGAAATGCAAATAGTGCAAATTTTTTACGCTTGCATTACAAAGTCGTCCATTACAAAACCAGAGCCAATATCTGTAACAACCGAATCAATTATTTTAAATCCCCATTTTCTATAGGCGGCAATAGAATTTTTATTGTACTTGTTAACCGTAAGCCTTATTGGTTTGCGGTTTGCAAGTTCTTTAATTTTTTCAAAAGTTTTTGTGCCGATACCTTGATGTCTGAAATCTTTTTTTATATAAAGTTTTGACAGAAAAAGATAAGTGCCTTTATCGCAGATCCCGAAATATCCTGCGTTAAAATCCTCTCCGGAATTTTTAATAAAATAGTATGTGTAGTTTTCATTTTCAATCTGGTGTTTTATGGCTTTTTCTGATTGAAAATTTTCTACCATATAATCAATTTGTTCAGGTGAAAGAAGACAGGTCCAGTATTCATGCCATATAGCAGATGCCAGACCTGCGAGTTCTTTTATTTGGTTGTTTTCTACTTTTTGGAATGTAAGCATAATGTATAAAATAAAGTGAATAAATAAGAATTTTAACAAAGCGATACCGCTAAATTCTAATGAAATGACTTATTCACATAAGACCTGTTACCTTATTCATTACCCTATTACCGGCTGGACAAATGTTCTTGTGGCAAGGTCTTTATCAAGCATTAAGAGAGCTTTTTTATCTTCGCCTATAAGTTTTAATGTTGCAAGAACCTGTCCTACATTATCTTCTTCTTCAACCTGTTCTTTAATATACCAGTCTAAAAATGAAATTGCTGCGCGGTCTTTAACTTCATCTGCAACATCGGCAAGTTCATTAATAGAAGCTGTAACATATTGTTCGTGTTTCAAAATATGTTCAAAGCAATCAAGCGGTGATTTCCAGTCAATTTCAGGTTTATCAATTGCTTCAAGAACAACATTACCGCCTCTCTGGTTAAGATAATCAAACATACCCATAGCATGTGCGCGTTCTTCCTGTACCTGAACAGACATCCAGTTTACAAAACCTTTTAGGTTTAATCTTTCAAAATATGCCTGCATTGAAAGATAAAGATATTCAGAATAAAATTCTTTGTTGATTTGTACGTTAAAAGCTTTTTCTAATTTTTCGCTAATCATAATTACTTCCTCTCTTTTTCTAATTATGATTTTAACACTAAAAAATTTTTTTAAGCAAATTTTTTTACCTTTTGTTTTTATATAGATAAAAATAACATCGGAGTGTGTATGCAAGTCAATAATTATTCTCCCGTTTTTTGCGGTTACAAATCTGATTTTGGTCGTAAACTTGATAAATATTTATCTAAAGATATTCATAATAAAACCGAAGAAAGACTTTTAACAGATATTTTTTCGAAGATTGTTCCGGATAAAATGATACCGAAAAATGAGATAGGCAGAGGTTGTCATGGTACTGTATACGAAATTGATGATGATTATGTTTTCAAAATTTCCAACCACTCGACTCCCAAAATTGGGAAAATTTCTATTATGACAGACAATGTTGTAAATATTTTAAAAACTTATTACGGCAGTGTGATAGCCAGAATAGGAAATATGGAGATTATGAAAAATGCATTTAAGACAAAAGATATTCTCTCAGCAGGGCTTCCTATGCGTTGGATGTCTCGCGGAGAAAAACTTGAATATTACAATAATGTTTATCTAAAGCGTTTTTGTGAAATCCCGCAGTCTGCTTATGATAAAATAGCAGAAGATTTTAAAATGTTAAACTCTATCGGGAAAGAATTTGATACCAAAAATCCTAACAATTTTACTGCTGATGGTAATGATATAAAAATTGTGGATGAAATTTCTAATACTGATGAAGTTAATCCTAATACGCTTGCAAAATTGTTTAAAGTCTTTATCAATTCTTATGATGTCTCTGAGACAGCCGAATTTGACTATCTTGCAGTTCCAAGACGAAAAGCTTTGATAAAAAAATTAATATTGGCATCTGAAAAATGTGAACTTCCTTATTATTGTAATTTTGAGGATCGCATGGAGCTTAATTTGGCAATGGAGTTGTGTGATATGCCAAAGGGCTTTTCTGAAATACAATATACTTTAATGGATTATAGGAAAAAATATCCTGATATTAATACGCGTCTGCAAAAAATTTCTGAATTTCTTGATGAATATAATAAACCTGATGCTGATACAATTTCGTTTTATTGTTAGATTAATATTTCGGGCAATGAAATTTTTTCATTAATTAATTATAAGTAATTATGTCATGAAAAATAATGCAGTAAACAAATTATTAAAAGCTCTCGGCGAGAGTACAAAATTAAAACGCAATGATTACAGTAATTATATTGCCTTTCATGGAGTCGGAAATGCTTATTCAAAACGGTGGCTTGGTAATATCGTTCCTGCTGATCTGTTAAAGCTGACTGTAAAAGAAGCTGTTGAAATTATTGCTACTCTTTCGGAAAGCAATATTTTTTACGACAAATTTCCGGATTATATCGGAACCCCTGTTTACGGAGATAAATGGGGAAGGCTTGCTAATTACATTGAAATTAACGATCGTGCAATTGCCGTTATGGATAACGGATGCACCTGCAAGGGAATTTTAAGCTGTATAAAATTACTGCCGGCAATTCCTCCTTCTGCAAAGAGTTTTGCAAACTGTATAATTCTCTCGCAAATCTGGCAGAATATTTACGGTGATGCTTATGAAAAAGGACCTTTTGAAGAAAATTCTATTTATGGTCTGAGGCTTAATACAAGTTACAGCGACAATATAATAGATTACTCTATTGTTGATAAAATTACACCTGAAGAACAATTAAAAGCTTTTGTTGATTTAGCTCATTTTAGAGGTATAAAGGTTGGTTTCAGGCATGTGATTTCAGCAGATCAGATAAAAATTGCACGACCTTACCGCGATGATGAAATTTTCAACTGGCAAAACCCCGAACATGTTGAAATATATATAACCGAATGCGTAAAACTTATGAATTTGGGATTTGAATGCATGTTTATAGATTCAGCCAAGCATATCGGCGGTTATGATATGGCAAATTATACAGGTGTCGGGGCTTTGCCTGAATATCACCAGATGCAGTATATATTAAATGAAATCCGTTCAAGAACCGGTAAAACAAATATAAGTTTTGTCGGTGAAAAAAGTTCCGATGATTTTGAAAGATACAGGCTTATGGGTTTAAATGCCGGAACGGATTTTATAACAGGCGACAATTTTGAAGCTGTAAGAGATTTATCGGAACGTCTGAAATATTACAGAGATTATGCGCCGGGTGTTGAAGTTACAAATGACAACAACGAAGGCGGACTTTCATACGAGCAAAAATTAAACCGTATTAATTCTGCACTTTTCGGATATTATCTGGCAAGCGACAAACTTCCGAGTTTTATGCAGATGAACGATTTGTTTCCGCTAAGATATGACACATCTACACACCATCTTATGATGACAAACCCGTCATATTCAACAGACGGCACAGCGCTAAGTCACTTTGAAAATCTTTTTGCAAAAGATGACGGAAGATATTACAACAAATGCGCGGGTGAACTTTTTGCCCGGGCATTGGAGAAATAATAATGAAGATAGGAAGGTAAGAAGATAAGAAGGTAAGCTTAAAAATTTGTGCGAAGCACTGAAAATAGCCTATCTTCATAACATCTTAACTTCCTATCTTCCAGAATACAAGGAGAATAAAAATGACATTTAATCCATTAGAAGAAAAGGGAATTCCCATAGAAAAACAGCTCAGAAGCTGGCATGATATTGTTAAAAGACCGTTTGACAAACATTCTGTGGACTGCTATTCAAGAACACGACAAATCTTAATGAACGGTATTGAAGTCGAGGCTTGGAACTTTAAGCATAACTTTGCAAGATGCTGCCCTGATATGGAAGTTAAAAAACTTATAGCTTTATCAAGAAAAATTGAAGACATGCAGCAGACAACGGTAAACTGGCTGACTCCTGCATGTCAGACAGTTCTTGAAACAACTTTAGGTTATGAACAGGTAGCGGTTGATTTAACTGCCTGGATGGCGCAGAACGAACCCGATGATTATGTAAAAGAAACATTTAATTTCGGGCTATTAGAGGACTTTGACCACCTCTATAGATACAGCCAGTGGGCTTATATGGTTGACGGAATTGATCCTGATAATATTTTGCAGGGAATGACAGATGTTGTTTTGAGCCGTCCGACACAAAATCACCATAACGACAACAGAATAAGACTTCGCAAGCATTATGACAGGATGACAGCTTCGCCACAGACAAAAGTAAATATCTACACTCTAGTTTCAGGCGAACAGCAAACGCATAACTTTTACGCAGAACATGGTATGATGTACCCAAATGACGATTTGAGAAGAACTTTCGGCGAAATATGCGATGTCGAAGAAGAACACGTAACAATGTATGAATCTTTGATAGACCCGAATGAAACACCTTACGAAAAACTTCTTCTCCATGAATTTACGGAAGTGTGCACATACTATAACTGCTACAAAGATGAAGAAAACGACAAACTCAAACAAATCTGGGAAGAATTTCTTGCATTTGAACTCGGACATTTGCAGGTAGCTGTTGATTTACTCAAAAAATATGAAAAACGTGACCCCGAAGAGATTATCGGCGATAAAATCGTTCTTCCATGTCATTTTGAAACTCAAAAAGAGTATGTAACAAATATTCTTGAAAACGAAATAGACAAACGCCATGATGATAATTTCGGCTATACAACAATTGACAAACTTCCTGAAGACTGGCCGAGTTATCACGCACAGGAAGTTCTCAACGGCGAGGGTGCGCCGACAGAGCAGACAATTCAGCTTATAAAAACAGCGCTTAATACGGATATAGTAACGGCAGAACCTAAATTACGCAAAAAAGAACCGGATCTTTTAAAACGCGGTCTGGAGGAAAAAGCACAGGCGCCGAACACAGTGCCGGTTGAAGATTATGAGGAATTTGTGAAAGTAAAACCCATGGAGTTTTAATTTATGCAGAATAAATTCTTAAAAATCTTGAAAATAACAGCCTATACAGGATTAATTGCGGCAAGTATTTTTTCTATACTTAACGGAATGAAAGAAAAAAAGAAAAAAGACGATAGAGAAAAAATGCTTCTAATCGCAAGACAGATAGATGCACAAATTCGTAACACAAACCGCAAAACATCCCCCCGCTATCATGAAAAAAATCAGGCAAAATACGATGAATTATGGGGTAATAATGAATCTTCCTGTAATTGATATAATACCGGCACCTTTTATAAGGTGCCGGTTTATTTATAGATTATTTTATTGTATAATCGCAAAGTAAGGAGTTGAGATGTATTATTATACCGATTTGCATATTCATTCAAAATATTCAAGGGCTACAAGCAAAAACTTAAATCTTGAGGAGCTTGCAATATGGGCAAAGAAAAAAGGTTTAAGTCTTATCGGAACAGGTGATTTTACCCATCCGGCCTGGTTTGCGGAAATCAAAGAAAAGTTAGTGCCATTGGATGACGGAACATTTAGGTTGAAACCTGAAATAGAACGTGAAATCGGCGCTAATGTAAAATTTATTCTTACTGTTGAAATTTCAACGATTTATAAAAAATGGGATAAAACAAGAAAAGTTCATCATGTTGTATTTTCACCGGATTTGCAGTCGGCAGAAAATTTTAGAAACAAGCTTGACGCAATCGGTAATATCAAATCAGACGGACGTCCGATATTAGGCCTTGATTCGCGTGATTTATTAGAAACTGTTCTTGAATCAGGCGAAAATTCATACATAATTCCCGCTCACATCTGGACTCCATGGTTTTCTGTGCTCGGGTCAAAATCAGGGTTTGATTCTATAGAAGATTGCTACGGAGATTTATCGGGGCATATATTTGCAGTTGAAACAGGGCTTTCATCTGATCCTGAAATGAACTGGCGTGTCTCAAAACTTGACAAATTCAGACTTGTTTCAAATTCTGACGCTCATTCTGCATCAAAACTTGCAAGGGAAGCGACTGTTTTTGATATTGAACCTAATTATTATTCTATTATGAATGCTTTAAAAACAGGTGAAGGGTATACAGGTACAGTTGAATTCTTCCCCGAAGAAGGCAAATACCATGAAGACGGGCATAGAAAATGCAATATCTGTATGACTCCTGAAGAAACAAAAAAACATAACGGGATTTGCCCTGTATGCGGAAAACCGATGACTATTGGAGTTTTGTACCGCGTAAATGAACTTTCCGACAGAAAAGAAATTATTACACCTCCTGCGACTGCCGGAAAAGTTTTCAGTCTTGTACCTTTGCAGGAAATGATTGCAGAAATTAGAGGTGTCGGTGCTTCAAGCAAATCAGTCGTATATGAATATGAAAGGTTAATAAATACTTTCGGCTCTGAACTTGCAATACTGCAGGATATTCCTGTTGATGAAATTTCTAAATCCTCAACGCTTTTGGGGGAAGCTGTTTCACGTTTAAGACAGGGCAAAGTTATAAAACATGCAGGTTTTGATGGTGAATACGGCGTTATTAGATTGTTTGAAGAAAATGAACTCGGTAAAAAAAAATCGATAAATTTAAAACTTAATATTGAAATTCCAAAAATTGACACAATGAAAAATGAAAGAGAAATGCTGTCAGAATCTTCTACCCCGATGCATCATGCTATAAAATCAGAAAATACCGCAAAAAAATCAGGTCTGGATGAGTTCCAGCAAAATGCAGTAAAAAGCGGCAGCAATCAGCTTTTAATTATTGCAGGCCCTGGTTCAGGCAAAACAACAGTCTTAACAAGGCGCATTGCATACCTTATTAATGAAAAAAATATTAAGCCGGAAAACTGTCTTGCAATAACATTTACACGCAGAGCTGCAGAAGAAATGCGCGAAAGACTTAATAAACTTTTACCTTGCGGAGCAGACAAGCTGAATATTCATACATTCCACTCGCTGTGTTTTTCGATTTTGAAAGAAAATTACGAAACTGCAGGACTGGATAAAGAGTTTAACGTAATGTCAGAACAGGAAAAAGCCTTATGTAAAGATGAAAAACTCCTTGAAAATGCGTTAAGTTTTGATGACTTAATTACCCTGACAGTAAAATTACTGCAAGAAAATGACGATTTACTAAAAAACTACCGCGAACGATTTAAATACGTATCTGTTGATGAGTATCAGGATATTGATGAAAACCAGTATAAATTAATCCGTCTTCTTGTCCCTCAAAACGGCAATATATTTGTTATCGGAGATCCAAATCAGGCAATTTACGGATTTAGAGGGGGGAATGCAAAATTCTTCAACAATTTTAAAGATGATTACCCTGATACGCAGATTATTAACCTGAAAAACAATTACCGTTCTACAAACAGCATTGTTGACGCGTCAAACCAGATGATTAACTGTTTTAACATTGTATCTGTTTTTGACAAACCGCATGAAAAAATTACAATTCACAAAGCTCCGACTGATAAAGCAGAAGCCGAATTTATTGCAAGTACAATTGAAAATCTGATAGGTGGACACAGCTTTTTCTCTATTGATTCTCAAAGAAGCCATGGAGAAGATACAGATTATTCATTCTCTGATTTTGCGATACTTTACCGTACCTCTTCCCAGCTTCCGCCTATTCTTGAATCACTTAAAAGGACAGGTATGCCGTTTGTGCAGCTTTCAAACGATCTTCTGTGCGAACAAAAATCTGTTATGCAGCTTTTAAACAGCTTGGATGGTAACTCTCCTATTGATGAACAGATTAAAAATTCGGGTGCAGAAATAGACGATTACATTTTAAAATATTTGCTTAATATTGCCCAAAATTCTAAAGACAAAAATGAATTTATACATCAAGTCTCGCTTTTAACCGAAGCTGACACACTTGATAAACGCGCCGATAGAATTACTCTTATGACACTCCATGCCTCAAAAGGTCTGGAATTCAAATGTGTATTTATAGCAGGTCTTGAAAACGGTATATTGCCACTATATCGCGCTAAGGAAGAAAAAGAAATAGAAGAAGAACGCAGACTTCTATATGTAGGTATGACCCGAGCAAAAGAACGGCTATTTTTATCTCATTCAGAAAAAAGATTTTGGCTGGGAACATTGAAAAATTTGCCGATTTCCCCGTTTTTGACAAAAGTTCAAGATGATTTACTAAAACTAAGCAGTTTTAAAAAAGTTTACAAAGAAAAAGATAATACAGAACAGCTTAGTTTGTTTTAAAATTGCTAAAAAATCCGCTGATGAAATCAGCGGAAAATTTTTATTTATATTCTTTATCAGTAACCGGTTCAAGCCATGTTGTCGAATTATCCGGCAGATTTGTTTCAATTGAAATGTGGCTGAACATGCTGTCAGGTGCTGCACCATGCCAGTGAATTACGTCAGGAGCAATTCTTACAACATCACCTGGTTTTAATATTTGTATTTCTTTACCCTGTTCCTGATAACGCCCTTCACCTGCCGTTACAAGAAGTATTTGGCCGCCTGAATGTTTGTGCCAGTTTGTTCTTGCGCCTTTTTCAAATGTTACATTAGCAATTGATGAATGCCAGATATCATCGTTTTCACTTAACCTTTCAAGATATGTAGTTCCTGTAAAATACTTGTTATAAGGGTTAAGTATACCCTGCTTAAACGGCTGTTCAAAATCTTTTGCCATAACAGATGATCCTCCTGTAATTAAAATTGATAAACTTAATAATGTTAGTAATAATTTTTTCATATTCAGCCCTCTTAAACTTTGTAACTATACGTATTATATTTATTTTTTGATAAATAGCAAATACTTATATAGAATTTATGATATGCCCTTTAAGCATAATAATAAAAAATTCTTCTGTTGTTAAAATTTTAAATACAACAGAAGAATTTTTAGCTATAAACTGTTTTTGATTATCTTAAATTCTGTTTCATGCGGTGAATACAGAATCCTTGACTCATGTCCTGTATTTTTTCAGCAAGACTTTTTTCTGAATGATAATATTTGTTAATAACTTTTCTTGAAAGTCCTAAAACACTTTTTATTCTTTCTTTTAAAGAAGGTTTTTGGCTTTTCATTTCTAAACTCAATTTAAAAACAGTTTCACCATAAACATGGTTGTAGTCATCCATTGGAGCAGGTCTGAATTTTAATCTGCCTATAACATCTTTTTCGCCAGATGCAAGCTCATTAATTGCTTTAGAATTTAGGAATGCATTTTTTAAAGATTCTGTCCATGGACCTTTGGTAATGACTCTTCCGCTAAAAGACTGCTGTTGCGCCTTGTTTGTGTAATTCGGGGTAGTAATTTCATTGATTTTCATAAGTCTGGTTTCACTCCTTACTGTAATTTATTTAACTCATTTATTATAAGTTTGCAAAAAATTTTTTTGAACAGAATATTAACTTTTATTAATTTAAATATTACAGGCTTTTGATATTAAATAAAAATCTGGGACTAAAGCAGCAAAGTTCGAACCTTTTATCTTGTATATAAAAGAACTTACAGATGAACTTAAAATGTCAGCTCCCGTCTTACTTTTAGAACGTTATCTGGTATTTAAGCAATCAGTTATCTGTCATGCTGAACTTGTTTCAGCATCTTACCAAATTGATATTATAACTATAAACTGATAAGATCCCGAAACAAGTTCGGGATGACAGCACGCTGATTGTCAACACACAAATTAGGAGGTTTTTATGAAAATCAGAAACGACGTAAATGTATAATCACATTTGACGATAAGCCGCAAATGACGTAAATAAACATAAAAAGAGCCTTTTTGGGCTCTCTATTAGAAAATATGGAGCGTAGGGGATTCGAACCCCTGACCCCGACACTGCCAGTGTCGTGCGCTACCAACTGCGCTAACGCCCCTTGATGATTATATTTTTATTATATTACAAAAATTCTTTCAGGCAATCTTTTATGTTTTTAAGGTTAAAGAATATTTGTATATGTAAACTATTTATACTCTGCTAAAATTTATTTAATTTATTAATTAAAAACGCTTATCTTTTTTTACTAAAATTTTATATCTATACTTGTATCGTGAATTAAAGTATTCTTTTAATTTGCCTTTTGTTATTTTAATTAGTATTTCGTTTATATAATATTTAATCAAGAATAAAAGACCCTTGTAATCTGTACCAATTTGATCATATGTATTAGATATTTTGGGTGTTGTTTCATTATATAAAATATGTTTATTTTGATTTTTAAATAAAATAACCATCAAATTCGGGGTTAAAATTATATCTTTAAAACCAAATTGTTTTCTATATATATTTGCGTAATTGGTTTTTAATAACTGAAGTTCCTCAGATTCTTGAATTTCAGGTCTGATATTAATATATTGAAACCCGCTGTTTTTGCATAAAAATTCTATTGTTTTTGCAGTATATGAAATAGTATGTGTAAAATCTTCATAGCGGAATAACATTGCAGTAGGTGCTAATGCGTTAGGTATTCGTATTACAATAATACCGGTATCAGTCAGATGTTCATACATTTGATTTAACAAAATAATTTGTCTTTCCTTTTCAAGATGCTCAAGAACATCAAAACAGTAAATAGCATCATGTAAAGTATTGTTATGTTTAAAATATTCTATTACATCTGTTTTTTCAATATCTAATCCGGTTTTTTCAGCTATATCAAATTGTGATTGGTCAATTTCAATACCTTTCAGATTATTATAACCCAGCTCTTTTAATGTTAGAAGAAATCTACCCATCCCGCAGCCTATATCCAATATTTTCGACTCTTTCTCAGCGGGTAATATGTTATGTAATTTGATTATTTCTTTGTTAATTTCTATATCTCTTTTTTTTGATTCTTCATTATCCTGATGCCAGTTTTCATAATGTAGTGCGTAATTTAAATTATACTTTTTCATATTTGATTATACACTCCTTGCTTCATATAAATAAAATTTTACTAATAGGTATTTATCTCTAAGTATTACTCTGCTCTGTTGTTTTACTTTTATTAAAAAATTTTTTATTTTTCTTTTAATAACAACCGGAAATTTTAAATCAGAATATATAGCCTGAAATTTTTTGTTGTTTATATCTTTTGAATGGCATACACTTTTGAGATAATGTTTATCAGTTTTAGAATGCAAGGCTGTAACAATATTTAAAAGCTCAAAACAAACATCACTTTTGAAGTTTATTGCACATTTTTCAAAAATGTCTTTGTATATTTTTACAAAATCTAAAATTCCCTGTTCAATATACGGATATATATTAAGTCTGAATAAATCGTCTTTTGTTGGAGTCTTATATACAGGTTTTGAGTTTTTTATACTTTCCAGCGGCAGTTCGGGTGCCGTAAATAACAGCTCTAAAATATTTATCTTTGGAATATCTTCAGGTATAAAATTTTTGTTAGCAAAAGTTTTGTATTTAAATTCCGTATTTTCACAAAATGTACCGCTAAACAGACCCAGAACAATTTTGTCTTTAAAAATATTTGTAAGAAAGGCCTGAGACGAGAAAGCGCCTGTTGTCATATCAATTGTTACCATTCTTGAGTTTTTTATATGGAGTTGTGCTAAATATTGTTTGTATTCATTATACTCATTTTCTGCACGCTGCTGTAATGTTGCAATATTATTGTTGAAGAGTTGCTTGGCTTGCTCAAATGTTTCAGGAATATTGTTAAAATCAGGACAAATATCCTTATTTATATCAAAAATATTTTTTAAATATGTAAAATTATTTCTGTAATCAAGAAAGCATTTTATATTTAATATTCTAGGTGCATATATATAATGGTTTTCAAGTGCATTTTCACCCACCAGGATTTTATAAATTTTTTGTAGAATATATCCGTCTCTTGATACAAATAACAAATTATTTATATTATTCAGTTTGCATTGTTCAATAATATATTGTGTATAACCTATTGCAAACGGGCCTCCAAAGTTGTAGCCCAGATTATACCAGTAATTGCTTGAATTCTGTAATAATTGTATTGCAGAAATAGATGTAATTATACTAAAATCAATGGAGTTAATTTTTTTTGATAATAAGGTATATTTTTTGCCAATTTGTGTTTTATAAAATTTATCTATATATTTTTCAAGAAATATTGCATTAATTCCGCTATCCATTGCACTAAAATAATCGCTCTGTAAATTATCACCTATATGAAGAATTTTTTCAGGTTTAACGCCTGATTTTTTTACTACTTCTTCATATAAGTGTTTAGAACCTTTACTTTTTTTATATTCGCCGGAAACATAAACTGCTTTTATGTTTGTAAAACCGTTTTTATGTAAAATTGTTTTTAAAAACTCTGAGGGAAGATACATATCCGATATTGCAATTATTGTTTTGCCGGAAGAATTAGCTTTATCATAAAAATATTTTATGAATGGATTTGGTCTTAAAACCTGTTTTTCAAATTCCATCTCAATATTTTTAAGATTTGAATATTCCGGACAAATATTTTCATAAATATCATCAATAGTTATATCTTCATCTTCCGTATGAATATATCGAGTACGCTTTTCTGCTAAAATACGCTCTTTTTTAAAGCCGTTAAGTTTGTACAGCTTTTCTATATGCTCAAAAAGATCCTCCGGAGATAAATAAGGTCTAATAAGCAATGTATCAAAAATATCAAAACTTACAATATCAACTTTTTCAATTAGATTATTAAATTTTTTTATTTCTTTTTCATGCATAGATTTAAATTCGTCAAAGAGCATGAACATTCTATAGTAAAACATGGAATTTGTAAATATGGTTTATAGGAGATTATTATTTAGTCTTTTAATGAATAGCTGCATGTAAATAGGCATAAGTTAATAAGTGTAATATCATTGAATAAATAAAGAGGATAAAACATGGCATTAAAAAATGAGTTTTCAAAAGACAAACCGCTTCTGACAACAAGTGTTGTTGCAGATATGCTTGGAATTACGCCTGATAGACTAAGAACTTATGATGCCGAAAAATTAATAAAAACACATAGGATAAAAACCGGTGAGGTTCAAAAACGTCTATATAGCCAATATGATGTTGAGTGGCTGCAATGTTTGAGAATTCTTGTAAAAACACATAAAATGAGTATTTCCTCTATAAAATTTCTTTTACAAGTATTGTATAAAAATCCTAAAATTCAGCTGCCGCAAAACGATATAGGAGAAGTTCTAGTTGAAATGAGTAAAAATCCAAATTTTAAAGATATAGTTAAAGATTTTTAAACATTACTGGGTACTTAATTTCTGCTTTTCATATAGTCTTCTCAATTGGTATGATTTATTTAGACATATTAAATAAATTATTTATTTTATCTATAAATGAGTTATTATCCATTTTATTTAATACATCAATTGGTGCAACTATTATTTCTGTATTATCAAAGTAATGTAACTCTTTTAACATTACAAAATATTCCCATTTTGGATAAGCCAGGATAATTGTAACTTTATTTAGATTTTTTCGCTGCTTTAAAATTTTTGAATATGTAAAAAGTTGATACAAATCTGATTGAGAAATATTGTAATTATTCTCAATATCATTTTCATTAAATAATTTCCATTTTGCATCAATAATTATAGCTTCAGTTTCATTTTCATTAAAAATGACAAAATCCATTTGTGTGTTAAATATTTCTTTATCATCGTCTTTTACTAAAAAATATGGTGAGAATTGTCGTTTTAGATTTTTAAATTTTTTATACAAAATACTTTCAATATAATCTTCAAACATTTTTTCAAGAGGGAATAATAATGCAGGCATATTAATTTGCCCTCGTTTGGGAACAAAATTTTTATGTTTTAAAAAGAATTTTGCAAAATTAATTGGTCTTTTGTAATAACTATGGAGTCTGTTAATTTGTACATTATTCTCATCTTTATAAAGATTTATACATTCATCAACGTCATCAAAGACAACTAACATTTTTCTCAAAATCTTTTTACTTTTATCATTCTTTGTTTCTTTTAAAAGATATAAACAAGCAGATTTTAAAATCTTATTTTCAGCAATATTTTCACTAAATTCATCATATTCTACAAAGAATTTTTCTTTTGATATAAAATTTTTTCTTATGTGTTCTGTTAATTTTAATTTTCCCTTAAAAACTGGTAAATTTTCTTGTTTTGCATTATAAGATTTTTTTACCCCTTTTTGCATAATAATTTTTAAATCTTCACAAAAAATAGAAATCAATATTTCAAGAATTTTGATTTTTTCTGGGCTAATATCTGTATTCGAAACTTGTTTAAATTCTCGTCCAATATTATGCGAAGCATTTATTAGATTATAAAATATTTGCCGTCCTTCTATTTCTGAATTTTTATTGATTTTTGGCAGAATTTCTACGTAAGTCCCGTCTTTAAGTTGAAATAAGCCTGTATATTTTCTAATATCAATACACTGTTCTTTATAGTTGTATGTTAGACCATAGTCAAATTTCGCACAACAATATTCTTTTAACTCTTCAAAATGCGAATTATTACACTTACATTTACAAATATTATTACACTCATCACATTCACAAGTTAAACACTGTTGAATTTTATCATGTTCATATGTAATAATTGTTTTATTTTTCGTCATTTTTTTGAGCTTTTTCTAAAATATTTAACCAATTTTCATCAATATTATTTAAATCACTTTTGGCACAGTTTAAAACTTCGGCAATTGTTTCAGTTTCATTATAGAAATATTCGTTTAATAAAGGATATATTTTATTGATGAATACTCGTCTTAAATCTGTATTATTGTTTATGTTCATAAAATAAGAATGACCGATTTGATGATCTCTATCAAATTTATTGAGTATTCTGCAATTGATTTGCTTAAGCAACTGTGTTAAATTAATATTGGTGCCATCTACAATTTTATTATTTAAAATTTCCGGTTTAGGCATCATTTCTTCAAAATCAAAACGTCTTCTAAGAGCAGTGTCTAATAGAGCAATAGATCTATCAGCAGTATTCATTGTACCAATTATATATAAATTCTTTGGAACACCAAATATTTTTTGAGAATTCTATTTAATTGCATAAAACGAATTCTCTTAAATCGGCGAAAGCCCGCACTGTACGGGAAAAATGCTATTGAAAACGCGGCTGTAAAAGGTTCCTGAATTTTAATGGTGGAGACGAGGGGAGTGTCTTGTTCGCTCGCGTTTAACGGCAATTCCGCGTTTTGTTTTCAGCGATTACATCGCTTTAAACAAAAGCGCTCCAGCCTCAGCTCGCTCACGTTCGAACCTTAGACCAAGCTAAAGCTTGGTGGTTCTCCGATTTTCGGTCTTATGACCATTTAATTTTGGACTGATGTCCAATTTAAATGGTAAAAACTGGAGACGAGGGGAGTCGAACCCCTGTCCAAAACGGATCTTGATAAACTTCTACGAGTGTAGATATTAATTATCTCGGATTACTAAGGGAATATCAAAACCTTGAATCATAATCCAAAGTGTTTTTTATGGAAACACTAACCCTTAACGGTTATCTTGATGCATCTACCGTCATTAATGCACTGCCGCTTGCATAATGGACCCATAATACCGGCAAGCTGGGCGTTATGAGTAGCTAAAAAGCGACTACGCAGCTAAAGCATAAGCTCTAGAGAAGTCTGCTTTGATTACATTATCGTTAGCATTTAATTTAGTTTGCTCGTTGATAAGCGGGAACAGCGCCCGCACCCGCAGCCTATCTCAACCGAACGTCCTGTCAAATCCAAAACGTCCCCGTATTTAATTTTAAATGTGCTTATTTCTATTATAACTTATATTAGTAAAATTTCAAGCTATTCTGTTATGTGGAATGAACATTTTGAACAGTGAGCTTTCGCATGGAGCATTAGGTTGTCTTCCAAATCATAAAGTCTTGCAATCCTTGTAATCAATGGTGCTCCGCATTTAGGACACTTAAGACCGCCTGCTCCGTTTAGAATAAGTTCTTTTAAGCTGTCAATGATTTCCTGTGAGACAGTATAGCTTGTATAATCTTTTTCCAGAGCTTTAATTTCTTCGGGGGCGCATCTCAAGACTTTTGCCAGATTTTGCCTGATTGTTACTGGCAAAAATAATTCTTTACCTGCTTCAATATCTTCAATCAAATTTAAAGGCAGATTGCATTCTTTAGCCAATCCTTTTGCGGAGAGCCCGATATCATCTCTTTTGTGCTGTATAAATTGTGCCAGAGTTTTCATAATTAATATTATATGAGAAACACCCCCTGTATTCAAGGGGGTGTTTTGTATAGAAAAATTAAAGGTTAATTTGTTATTGATAATTCCAGCCAGGATGTTCGTAATCAAAACTTTTTTTAGCGTAATCAGAGTAAATTACTGCCTGGTCAAAATCGTATTGTGCAAATTCAGGTTCACCGTTTTCATCGTATACAGGGCTTCCTGTATCAGGATCAAGAATGATTGAACCATACAAGAATGTACCTGGTTTAAGGCCTTTTTCATAGTTGCCGCGGTATATTAAGTTGTCGTTATTATCAAATATTGAGCGGATATTTTGTTTGCCGTCTCTGCCGTTTGTGCGAACTTCATAACCTGCATAATTCCATAAATATTCTTGGTGCTCATCAGGTTTTTTGTCAGTATCTGCTATATAACGTGTAATTTTTATACCTCTGCCCGGAACATCTGTTATAACAGCTTTCTGGTAGTAAGTTTTCGGATTATCATCTTCATACATATCAACGACTTTTGTTACAACAGCTAATTCACGTTTGTTAGTTCCTATGCTGTCAACCATTGATTCATAGAATTTGTTGTCATATCTGTTATGAGCTTTTGAACCTATATAGACGGCGTTGTCGTCATCAGATCCTGGGCCGTCAACGGGTATACCGATATTTTCACCCTGAGCTATTAAAGAATCACCGATATGGAACGGGTAATCTTTTACATAAATAGGTTTAATTTCTGTATGAATTATTGTATCTGTGTCATGAATTGTATCAGGTTTAATAATTGTAACTGTATCGTGGTGATGGCAGTGTCCGCCTATTACTGTAGAGGAGCTTGATGATGAAGCTGATGCAGAAGCTGAGGCTGTCGCATCGTCATCGCAGCTTGTAATAGTTCCTGCTGTTGCACCAAGCGCCATTAATCCCAGTACAAGATTGCGCATAGCTTTACTGCTGTTATACATCGGCTGGGAATTGTAATTGTTGTCAGATTTTTGAATTTGTTTTTCTTTTTTGGGGTGTTGTGTTCTGCCCTGGAAACTTGAAGCACTTAACCCGTTAATTGCTTTTACATCCATTTTGGTTTTAACCTCCGATTTCTATACTGTTTTATATTTATGTATATAAAGACAAAACATGTTTTTAGTTGCTAATAAAATCATACCAAAAACATGTTTTATTATAAATTTATTGATATATCTGTGTTTGAAGTAGTTTACAAATTTTAATATTTAATTATTTGCAAGTTTTTCTCTGACAAGAGTTTCAATTGTATTTAAGATATCAGGATTTTCTGTTAAGAAATCTCTTGCTTTGTCTCTGCCCTGTCCGAGTTTTTCTTCATTGAAACTGAACCATGAGCCTGCTTTTTTTACAATATCAAGATTTACTGCAACATCTAAGATATTACCAATTTTACAGATACCTTTTCCGAATATAATATCAAATTCGGCAGTTCTGAAAGGTGGTGCCACTTTATTTTTTACAACTCTTACTCTGACATGGTTTCCGACATCACCGTCTTCACCTTTAACTCCGTCTGTGCGTTTAATTTCCATACGCACTGATGCGTAGTATTTAAGAGCATTTCCGCCTGTTGTGGTTTCGGGGTTTCCGTACATAACGCCTATTTTCATTCTAAGCTGGTTGATGAAAATTACAGTGGTGTTTGTTTTGCCGATAATACCTGTCAATTTTCTAAGGGCTTTACTCATAAGTCTTGCCTGAAGCCCCATTTGCTGATCTTCCATGGAGCCTTCAATTTCTGCCTTAGGAACAAGAGCTGCAACAGAGTCAACGACAACAACATCAACTGCACCGGAGCGTACAAGTTCTTCTGTAATATCGAGAGCCTGTTCTCCTGTATCAGGTTGTGAGATAAGCAAATCATCAACCTGAACCCCTAAATTCCTTGCATATTCAGGGTCAAGTGCATGTTCAGCATCAACGAATGCCGCAATTCCGCCACGTTTTTGGCATTCTGCTACAATATGCTGTGCAAGAGTCGTTTTACCGGAACTTTCAGGCCCGTAAATTTCAACAATACGTCCGCGCGGAACACCGCCTATACCAAGCGCTACATCCAAAGACAAAGCACCTGTCGGAATAGCATCAACATTAACTGTTGCTTTATCGCCAAGTTTCATTATTGAGCCTTTGCCGAAATCTTTTTCAATTTTTTCGATTGCAAGTTTTAAGGCTTTGCTTCTTTCATCTGCCGGTGATGTTGTTTCTGTTTCTTTCTCTTTTACAGCCATATTTTTAATTCCTTTATTATTATTTGTCTATTCCCAGACATGTTTTTCTTTCTTTTTATAGAAGCCTAATCCAACAGGTTTGTAGCTGTTAAGATCATTTTTAAGCTGGTAAATTTCTTTATTTAAATCAATAATTTTTTGTCTGAGCGTTTCATTATCGGTTTTGCATCTGATAAGTTCAACGACGACTTCATCCATGCCTTCAAGTTTTTCGTCTATAATTTTGGAAATTCTGTTACTGAGCTTTGTTTCCATGTCTTTTAAGGAAGCCAAAATATTCATGATAGCAGATGGCTGTTTTGGGGCTGTTTTTGCAGGCGGCATTGCAGCGCCTTTCATAGCCTGAACTTTTCTTAAATTTTTTACTTCTTCATAAGAAAAATATGTTTGTCCTTTGCTGTTTTTTCTCGGCAGGATAGAAGCGCGTTTGCATAATTCAACGATTTCTTTATTGTCAGTTTTAAGAATACTTCTCACTTCTTGCGGAGATAAAGTTTTTCCCTTCAACTCTTGTTCTAATATCATATTTTATCCCTCAAAATTTCTCCAACTATATTGTATTTTATATATAAAAAAAAGACAAATATATTTACCAATCTTGTAACATCACTTAATAAAATGTTAAAATTAAGAAATGTAACAAAAGTTTTACAAATGGTTGAAATGCAGTTATAATGCCTCATAGGATAGGATAGGATAGGATAGGAGCCGTACTATAAAGTTTTTTCGGGATAATCCGTTATCATAAATGCAGTAATATCAAGGAGTAATGA
>CALVEO010000035.1 GCA_944326615.1 Candidatus Gastranaerophilales bacterium
GAACTCTGTAAATCAAACGGTATTGACGTTGAAGCTATTGTTAAAGGAATTCAGCCTATTGCATTTGAAAATGCTGTTTGGGCTTATACTTTAGGTGCTGCTATTGCACTTAAAAAACAGGCTAAAGATGCTGCAGAAGCTGCAAGTCTTATTGGTGAAGGCTTACAGGCTTTTTGTGTACCGGGATCTGTCGGCGACACAAGAAAAGTTGGTTTAGGACATGGTAACCTTGCTGCAATGCTTTTGAGAGAAGAAACTCAATGTTTCTGTTTCTTAGCAGGCCACGAATCTTTCGCGGCAGCTGAAGGTGCAATTGGTATTGCAAGAAACGCTAACAAAGTTAGAAAAAATCCTTTGAGAGTTATCTTGAACGGTTTAGGTAAAGACGCTGCTTATATTATTTCAAGAATTAACGGTTTTACATCTGTTGAAACAAAATACGATTATAAAACAGGCGAATTGAAAATCGTTAAAGAACAGAGATTCTCGGAAGGCGAAAGAGGCGAAATCAGATGCTATGGTGCTGATGATGTATCAGAAGGCGTTGCAATTATGATTAAAGAAGGTGTTGATGTTTCTATTACAGGTAACTCAACTAACCCGACAAGATTCCAGCATCCTGTTGCAGGTACTTACAAAAAATGGTGCTGGGAAAATGGCAGAAAATACTTCTCAGTAGCATCAGGAGGTGGTACAGGAAGAACATTACACCCTGATAACGTTGCAGCAGGCCCTGCTTCTTACGGTATGACAGATACTATGGGAAGAATGCATGGTGATGCTCAGTTTGCAGGTTCTTCATCAGTTCCTGCTCACGTAGAAATGATGGGTATTATCGGTATGGGCAACAATCCGATGGTTGGTGCAACTGTTGCTGTTGCAGTAGCTGTTGACGGTGCTTTGCGTAAATAGCCGGTAAAAATTAAGATTAAAAAAGCTCCCCGTTAGGGGAGCTTTTTTATTGTCTTTTTGAACATTTGTTTTTAAAAGATGTTCCATAGTATTAACATTCATGCCGCATTTGTATAAATCAGAAAGAGTGTATTGCAGCTGAAATTGAATTCGTTTTAAAATATTTAATGCTTTTTGTATTTCTTCTTTATCTGTCATTAATCCTCCTGTATACTAATAATATTATGAGTATACTCTCTGTAATCTTGATTGTCAAGTAGTATACTAACAATATAATGAGTAAAGTAGATACAGTAACTTATAAATTTGCGATGAAGTTGAAAATAGAAAGACTCAAAAGAGGACTTTCACAAGAAAAACTTGCAGAATTATCTAATGTAAGTTCAAGTTCTATAAGCTTAATAGAGCGTGGTGTACAATCTCCGACAGTGGAAACTGTCGGGGCAATTGCAAAAGCTCTTGATATTGAAATTTATAAACTTTTTATTTTTGATATTTGACAACAAATGTAATTGAATTGTGCTTGTTATAATTACAAAAAAATGTTATAATTAATTTAGAGGATTTAATATGAAAATGTTTAGTAAGAAATTTAAAGCGTTTACTTTGGCAGAGGTTCTTGTCACATTAGGTGTCTTGGGCGTTGTTGCAGCAATGACAATGCCGACATTAATGTCTAGTCATCATAAAAAGACATATGCAGTACAGATGAATAAAGTTTATAATGAACTTCAGCAGGCTTTTCTGAAATACAAAAATGATAAAAATGCTGTAACTTTATCAGAAGCAGGATTGACTTCGCAGACTAATGTTAATCAATTTTTGAAGGATTATTTTAAGACAGTAACAGTATGCGATAATTTAGAGCCGCCATGTATTCCTAACAGTGAGTATAAAAACTTAAACGGTGCAAAAGTCGGCAGCGGTATAGAAGATGTTAAAAACTGGTGGGGGAATGTTAACTGTGGAATTCTTGGCAGTGGAGCTACCATTTGTATAGAAGCTCTGTCAGGTCATTCAACAAATAATGTTAAGTGGTCGCATATACTTGTTGATACAAACGGAATGAAAAATCCTAATATGGCAGGTATGGATGTATTCTTTATTGCTTATTATGAAAACGGAACTATTGATGAAGAAGGAGTTGTCCCTGTTTGTAATGCTAAAAAAGAATGCACGCTTCCGGATGATGCCAGAGAAAAAAGAGAAAGTCTTTTCAACCAAATGTGCAGGTCAAGTTCCCGTTTCAGAGGTTGTTTTGGCAAACTTATAAATGATAATTGGGAAATGACTTATTAAATGTGTGTATAAAAAAACTAATTTCCTTTGTACAAAAAGTACAAAGGAAATTTTTAAGCTGAAAAATTTATAAAAATTACAATGTAACAAAATGTAAAGATGAGTTTTAAAATGCCTAAAACCCTGTTATAATACCTCATAGGATAGGATGCAGATTTGTCAATATTTTTAACCGTCTTGTAATATGAATATGATAATGATGGTAATTTGACAAAAACTACGACTTACAATCCTGACGGCAGTATAAGAGAATAAAAATTTTGAAAAAAAGAGCTTCTTTAGAGAGGCTCTTTTTTTACTGTATATTTCTGTTTATAATTTAATGTTATTCATTACACAGAAAGTTGAAAGTGATTTTGATGCCTGTTTAAGTTCCTTGAATACCGAATTATTTTTTGTTTGTACTATAAATTCTTCAGCTTGTGAGTACATTTTATCTGCAGCTTCAAGGTATTCTGTCTGCTGTGGCGATCTTACAAGTCCCAATTCCTGAAAATATTTGCCATATAGCAGGTATAAACGCGACAGAAGATCATTAAGATTATATCTTTTGGCCAGTGTAATTGCTGTATCAAGGTGAATTTTAGCTGTTTCATAATCTGATATTGTTATCGCACATTTTGCAATTATCATTCTAAATAAAATAATGAAGAAGTAGCTGTCGATTTTTGGGTTTTGCGCTACTTCAAGAGCCTGTTCTGCAATTTCCTGTGCATTTTCCGGGCCTTCTGTTACAAGTGTTGCATCGGAAATCAAATACCACGTTAAAAGCGCTCCGACTGCCATTTTTTCCTTTGCAAAATATGCTATCTGGTCATTATAAATTTCAATTGCCTGTTTTGTATTGTCATTATCTCTAAAAAGCTTACCAAGAAGGGTCTTAAGAATATTTTTTGTGAAATTATCGCCGTTATTGTTGGCAAATGTTACAATTTGGAACAAATCTTCCTGAATTCCGCTGTATTGCTTTCGGAAGAAATTATTTAAGATGTTTATAAAATTCCACCTTAAAATTGTTTCATTATCCATAATATTTTCACGATAAGATTTTAAAACATCTTCAAGCATCTGTTCTGAATTGCTGAAATTGCCCTTCATAGTGTTTGCGTAGGCAAGAGTCAGTTTACATTTACATATAAACAATTCATCCTGAATTTGATTTCTTTCAATAATATCAAATAGAATTGTCAAAATTTCAAATGATCTGTCATTACCCTGCATAACAAGTGCATTTGCAAGAACCAGATAAGTCTTAAGCCAGGTTTCATACATAAAAGCAAACTGTGGATCTTTAGCGTCAGGTTTTTTGTTAAAATACTGATCAAGTACAGGCATTATTTCGTTGTCTATCATATTAATTACCTGCCCGCAGTTGCCAATATTCAAAAGAGCATTTAATTTTGTAGTTTTTACAAGTGCTGTTTCTATAATATTTTCAGGCTTAATTTTATTGAGAACGGAATCAACACATTCTACTTCTCCGAAATAATTCCCTGTTTTTCTGCAGCATGATGCAAGGTAAGCGAGCAGTTCTATTTCTTTCGGACTGTCGCCTACAGCCTGGGCATTTGATATTGCATCGGGCAGATATTCTATTGCCTCCAGCGGATTTGAGTTCGCAAGCAGTTTGCCGAGACGTTCTGCTATATTATATCGTATTTTTAAGGTCTGACTCTCATCAAATTCATTTATAAGCGCAAGTGACTGTTTCTGTGAAATGGCATATAAATTCATATCTCCTATATAAGATGCAAGTCTTGTATTTTTAGTCCATATTTCAAGTGCAAGTCTTGTCTCTTTAAGATTTTGGGCTATTATGCCAAGTATTGCCTGTGAATTTAGTGTAAAACCGGTGAGATGTTTGAATATTTTTTTATTAATTTTTGTATAATTAATATCATTTTTTGCCGTTTTAATAATAGTTTCCCATAAAAGAAGAGAACTGAATTCACAATATATTTCGTTTACAGGTGTTATATAATCCATTTTTTTCAAATAAATCATTATATCGGTGAATTTTTTGTCATCAAGTTCAAATATTTCTTTTATGAGATTTAAGTTAATTTTATCTCCAATCATTGCAGAGCCTAAAAGAATGTCATAAGCAATCGGATTTATATGTGCCAGAAGTGATAATCTGAATTCTAAAAGTCCTGCAAATGTTGTGGCAAGTTCAAATTCTGTTCCGCTTAACTGACAGTCAAAGCATAAATCAAGTGCATGATTGATGTATGAAGGATTGCCTTTGCTTATTTTATAAATCTCTTCAAGTTCAAAAATATTCAGTTCTGGAAAACCTTCAATTTTTTTTGTTTTTTGTTCGACAAGCATGCCAATTTGCTTGAATTCAAGAGGAGCAATGCCAACATCAAGATAAATTTTATCATTACTGTTTGCCGGAAAATAGAAATATCCCTTTGCAGGTTTTGTTTCGTTATATAGCAGTAAAAATTTTAAGTTTTGCCAGATATTTTCTTTTGCAATATAGCGGCTTATAAATTCATAGGAAAAACCGTCTATAAAGTCGAAATTATCAATTACTATAACAAATTTTTCATTAGATGTTATTTTGTCAAAAATTTTATTTAAAATTCCAAAAGAATTATGCTTAGCTGTTAAAATATCTTCAAATTTCCCTTCTTTAGAAGGGTACAGGAAGTTTATTAAATCGAAAATTTCGTTATTATCAAGTTCGGGAAATTCATTTTTTAAAAATTTAGAAGCATCTTTTTTAAACTGTAAATTACTAAGACAAAAATTTGGCATATTGAAGATATTTAAAAGTATATCCTGAATAAGCCCTCCCGGTGTAATTTGTGTAATGGGCGTGCATTTCCCGTAAAGCCAGGAATAATTTCTGCTGCTTAAATCATGCATAATAGCTTTAAGAACTACAGTTTTTCCTATTCCTCTTTCTCCGCTCAGAGAAAATATTTTTTTATCAGATGATAATATGCCTTTAACAAGTATATTTTTTGCGCTCTGTTGTGAAACAAGGTTTGCCGGATATTCAAGTCTTACTTCCTGCAAATCATCGTTTACCGGCGGATGTGAAAATACATAACCGCATTTCCTGCATTTGTCGGTATTTGGGAAGTTAACACTGTTGCAGTTCGGGCAAAGTTTTAAAATTTCTTTTCCGCATTTTTTGCATTTAAAATCAAATATTGAATTAACCGTATTACAATTTTTACAGATTAAACCTGTACGGTTTTTGCAATACGGACACTTCAAGACATTGTCTGGAATTGTTTTTTTACAAATTGGACATTTCATTATATAAAAATCCTAGTTGAAGGTCTGTTTTACTTTTTCCATCAACTTGAACAGTCTTTTTGAAACCTCTGATTGAGATAGTGATAATTCTTCTGCAATTTCTTTTTGAGTCATGCCTTTTTCATATCTGAGGTTATAAAGTTTCAAATATTGTTTGTCCGGTTCGTCTTCATCTACTTTATATATACTGTTAACTATCTGCTGTAAAATATCTTTTTTTACTGCATAATCTTCAGGAGTATCCTGAATAGCAACAGGTTCATAGTTAACTTCAATTTTGGAATAATCCGGCAGACTTGATTCAACCGCGGATTCCAGCGGAACATTTTGTGTTGACATATAACCGCTTTTACTGCGTCTTAACCTGCCTTCATTTTTCAAAACATTAAGTATAGATGTTGTTGCAATCTTTTTCAAATAAGCTTCCAAAGTTACATCAGACGTAACTGTTTTGACAATTAAAAATGAACGTTTACAGGTCTCATTGAAAAAGTCATCATACAGATCTTCATTATTAGCGAATTTTCTGTCGCTTTTTATTATTTTTTCTATTAAATCTAATTTATCTTGAGCTAATTCCACGTTAAGGTTTCCTTGTTCTATAACATTATAGCATAATTAAAAGTTTATGATAAGACTCAAATTGAAATCTGGGCTCTTAATCTCGTTGCTGGGCGGTTTTACGACATTTAAAGTATCTTTAACAGATTGTAACACAATTTGATCAATCTGGTTTGAACCGCTGCTTGAAATAATTCCTGATTCCAGAATACTACCGTCTTTGCTGATTTTCAATCCTACTTTAACTTGATTTTTATAAGCATATTCTGTTGCAAGAAGTAAATCTGCAGAAAGTGATAATTTTATACTTTTACCTGCTGTTCTTAAATAACTTTGCATTTTCGGGCTGTAAGACAGTGTGTCAGGTACATCCCACACAAGTTTACTAACTTCGGGATATGACTGTGCAGATGCTGGTTTTGGTTTAAGAGCAGTATTTTTCAACTCTTTTGCAGGCTGCTTTGTCTTTTCTGTTTTTGTTGCTTGGGTATTTTTGATATCCGGAGCATTTGTTGCCAGAACATTTTCTGCCGGAGCTTCTGCTGCAGCTAAAGGATTTTCTGTTGTTTCTGTTCCGGCTGTTTGTGGTGCAATTGGTTCTATGTCTGCAGTATTATCATTTTTCGGTTTAAATACCATAATTGCAGATGCTGCAGCTATTACAGCGATAAGTGCAGCTGCAACTATCAAGGCATTTTTATTTCCTTTTTGGCTTTTTCTGTAGACCGCAGCCCCTGGAATTTGTGCTGTATTTTCCTGATACTGCTCTTCAGGAACAAATTCATCCATGTTGTCAAGTTCCGCGTCTGTAACAGGGTCGGTATCGTTGAACAAAACTCCGATATTATCAGGATTATCTTCTTCCTGATTGTTATCATCAGGTAATTCTGTATTTAGCAGTTCATCAATAGACGAATTGTCTGTTTCTTCTGAAATTTCAATATCATCTATATTATCACTACTATCATCATTAAGAAGATTGTCAATACTATCAATACTCTCTTCTTGATTAGTATTTTGTTCTTCTGCGGTATTTGTGATGGAAGGCATGTCATCAAAACTTTCCAAATCAGGAATGTTATCAAATTCGCTATCATCTTGTTCATTTGTTTCTTGTTGAACTGTTTCCTGTTCTGGAGCTGGTGTTTCAGAAGGTGTATTCACTGCGAGCAGGTCATCAACCTGGGATAGCAAATCATCTGATGATATATTTTGTGCATTAGCTGTCGTATCATCATCGTTAGTAAGTCCGAGTGATTCTATGGATATATCATCTAAATTTTCGGGATTTAAATTGTCTAAAAGATTTTTTCCAAAAGTATCATTGTGCTCATCTGTAACATTTTCAATAATTTCCGGTTCTTCTGATTTTATTGTGTCAGTAATTATTTCATTAGATGTTTCTGAAACGTCATTACTTTCAGATATTGGATTTTCAATATCATTATTAATTTCATTAATATTACCTATATCTTCAAGGCTAATTTCTTCACTGTTTGCATCTTCCAAAACAGTATCGTTTGAAGTTAGCTCTGGTTCTTCTTCAATATTTTGAATGGTTTCGGTTTCTTCTGCAGCCGGAATATCATCAAGTGTTACAACATCATCAAGAAAATCATTTGTTTCATAATCCGGCAGTGGATCTTCTAATTTCTTAAATGAAATAGTTTCTTCCTCGTAATTTAACGGCTGATTGTCATTTTCTTCCGGAGGAAGTTCAATGTTATCAAAAGATATTTTATTGTCACTTGCATTTTCTTCGAAATCAAGTTCCGGTGAAACAGATGATGTATCAATATTGTCAAATGAAAATTTTGCATCGTCAATATTTACTATTGAAGGTTCTTCAAGCGGTTCTGCAGATACAACATCATCAAAAGAAATTTTGTTGTCAATTGTGTCAATAAAATCAGTTTTAACATTATTGTCTTGAGTTTCGACATCATTTAAAGATATTGTCTGCTCTTCAAATTCTTCTGTATCAGCGGCAATATCATCAAGCATTGATGTGTCAACATTATCAAATGATATAACAGGTTCTTCTTCTGTATTAGCAGGAGATACATCTACTGCACCTGATTCAATATTCATAGTTGGCTCAGATGAAATTAATTCATCATCCAGGTTAATCATGGGCTCTTGTGCGTCTTCTTCTTCGGTTTGTGCTGCCGCAAAAGTTTCTGCGGCGGCTGTTCCGGCCGTAAGTGATGCAATATCTTCAAGAATGTTATCAGACTGGGCTGCAGTATCTGTTGTTATTGTTGTTTGTTCTAAAGTTTCAATATCAGCAAGATTATCTATTGCTTCCTGTGTATTTGTATCTGCAAGATTTTCTACCTGATTAAATGTTAATTTCTTTTCGATATTTTTTCTGTCTACCTGCGGGTCTGTCATTGCTTTGTAAGAGAGTGTTTCAAAGTTTTCGTATTCTAAAAACTTATCTCTTAATTCTGCGCTTTTGACAAGCTGTTTTATCAAATATTTTTTATCAATGTCGGAAATGTCATTGTCTGCCATTGAAACAATTATGCGTTCGCATTTTGTCAGATCTTTTTCAGGCAGCTCTTCTGCAGTATTGCCTTTAAAATTGTCTATAAATTGTTTTAAATCTTTTACTGCACTTAATTTTTCTTTTTCAATAAAATAATATTTATCATTAGCGTTATTTTTGTTAATAAGTTTAGGTTCAAAAAATCCTAAGAATTTTACGTGAGAAAAGTCTTTTGCAAGGCTTAAAACAAGATAAATATCCGGAACAAGATTATATTCAAAGTGTGATTTAGGGATAAATATTGCATTTTCGTCAAAGATAACCCTTACATCAATATGAATATTAGAAAGCATTATGTCGGAAATATCTATTTCTTCAAGAATTTTTCGGATTGAGTGTATATTATGAATATTTGAAACATCAATATTTTCAGATGCCAGATATTTGAGGGCTAATTCTGCTCCAAGAGTATTTATGTATGCTCTGTTTTTGACGTCTTTATGTGCGAAAGCATTTGCTGCAACACTTGCATCATGCTTATCCTGATTTTCAATATAAATTAGAGTTTCTTGTTCGGTTACCATGCTTTTTCTCCTATTCTATATAATATGATGACATTCAATTAAAAAATATTCCATTTTTTCTGTAAATTTTTGTAACAATTGTTGAAAAATTTTTTCTTTTTAGACAAAATAATTTTGTCAGTCGTTTTTATCTTAGTGTGAAATTGAATTGATATAATAGTGTGTAAATAAAGGAGGTTTTTCCAATGATAAGTTCTGTTTCCAATATTAATTTTCGCGGTGATGCGGCTCCTGTAAACCATCAGGATTTGATTAATTCTCCGGGTAAATTTACAAATCAGGCACCAAAAGCTGATGCTCCAGCTGATTCTTTTGAGAAAAAAGACGGTGCAGAAGGTGCTGAAAAGAAAAAAAGTAAAGCTCCTGTAATTATAGGCTCGATTGCAGGTTTATTAGCTCTGGCTTATATTGGTTTGGGTATTGCTGTTGGTAAAGGCAAATTGACAAAAGCTGTTGCTGAAGAAGGAAAAGAACTTGGATTTATGGGTAAAGTTAAAAACTTCTTTGTTTCAATAGGTGAAAATGCTGAAAATCTATGGAAAAGAATCCGGGGTAAGAAAGCAGAAGAAGGCGAAGTTAATCCAAAAAAAGAAGAAAACGTTAAACCGGAAGGCGAACCAAAACAGGAAGGTAATCAAAACGCGGAAGGTAACAAAAATACGGAAGGTACCCAAAATACAGAAGGTGAAAATAAATAGCAATATAAATTTAACTAATAAAAAAATCCGATATTTTAAATATCGGATTTTTTTAATCTAAAAATTCAGATAATATTATGTTGCTTATCAAAATTCCATTGGCTGTCAGTGCAAAACCGTCATTAGTTTCTTTTAGATACTTATAAGAAATATATTTATTTATAACATGGGCGTACTTTTTCAGAAAATCTATATTAAATTTTTTGTTTATTTTTTCTATATTTATTCCTTCCATTTTTCGAAATCCGAGAAAAATTTCTTCTTCAAGCTGTTCTTGGATAGTGAGTTTATGTGTATATTTATGAACAAGCGGATTATTAATATATTCTTTTAAATCGGATGTGTTATAGTATCTTATGCCGTTTTCGTAGCCATGCGCGCTCACCCCGAAGCCGTAATATGTATTGTTGTTCCAGTAATTAAGGTTGTGTTTTGATTCAAACCCCTTTTTTGCAAAATTGCTTATTTCATAATGTACGAAATTATTCTCTGTGAGTATTTCTATTGCTTTCATATACATTTCAGCCTGCAGATCATCATCAGGCAGATTTTCAGGTGGATGTTGTGCGAAATAGCAGTTTTCATCTATTTTCAGGCCGTATAAAGATATATGTTTAATATCTGAATTAACAGCCAGCTTTAAATCGTTTTCAAAATCTTTAATGCTTTGTTCCGGCAGTCCGTATATAAAATCAAGACTGATGTTTTCAAATCCGGCTTCAATTGCATATTTTAGAGAATTTTCAACATCCTGTGCGCTGTGGCGTCTGCCTATTAGTTTTAGTATTTTATCGTTAAATGTCTGGCAGCCGAAACTCAGTCTGTTTATTCCGATTTTTTTCAGACTTTTTAAATATTCTAGTGTAATTTTTTCCGGATTAAGTTCTGCGGTTATTTCTGTTTCGGTAGTTATATTAAATAGGCTTATTAAAAATTCATCCGGCGTTAATAGAGATGGTGTTCCGCCTCCAAAATACAAAGTATTCAGTTTTTCACCTTTGTAAAAAAATTTTATCTCATCTTTTAAAGCTTTTATATACTGTTTTTTTAATTCAAGTTCCGGGTACGAGATAAAAGAACAGTACCTGCATTTTGATTTGCAAAAAGGTATATGAATATAAACATTTTTTGTCATAAATATATTGTATAAAGAAATTTGATTTTTTCAAAATATCCATTAAATGATTGATGTGAAGTTTTAGCAAATCCTCTATTGTATTTATGGGGAAAACTCATTATTACAGACTTGAATAAGGGATAAAATTCAGAGTATGGGAAACGAAAAAATCAATTCAATAGATTATAAAGAATTGTACGCACAGTACAACTGGTTTGCCAATTCTTATGTTCCCGCAGTTCAATCGTCCTGTGATGAGTTTTTCCTGCCCGGATTTAAATTTATACTGCTTGGTATAAGCAGAAATATTAATACATTGATGGATAAAGATGCTTATTTTGTTACAAAAATACGTATAGACAAGCTGCATGATATGTTTTTCCGTATGTCTGAACAAGCCGTTGGAATTGTTCTTGATAAAATTCTCGGCAAACCGAATTCCCGTTTTAATTTGAATAAATTAACTGATCTGGAAGCAAAAATTATTACCTCATTTAATGATTTTATGTTTAATTCGCTTTCCCAATTTTTAATACCTTCCCCGCCTGTATTAAAGCGTACAAATTTCGATGTTGTACATTTGACGTTTCTTTTGAAAGATATTGATTCAGGTAATGTTGCAAAATTTATTATAACACTTCCCGAGGAGCTTTTACAACCTGATGTTGTAACTTCACAGAGCGACAAATTTGACTACGGTGATTTTGCAACAAGCGTAATTGACGTAGCTGTCAAAATAGGAACTACGCGATTTAAGCTTATTGATGTAAAAAATATTGAAATTGATGATATTGTTGTGTTCGATGACAGCGATATAAATCACATGGTATTAAAATTCAAGGATTACGAAACAGATATTAACTTAAACCCGAATTTGGGTCTTGTAATGCCTTTTGATAATGATGGAGGAAATGAAGATATGGCTGGAGAGAATACTAATCTGTGGGATAGTATCGAGGTTGAGATGAGTGCTCAGTTTGATACTGTTAAAATAACTCTCGGTGAATTGAAAAATATTGAACAAGGTCTGGTTGTAGATTTGACATCAATATATGACAATAAAGTAACCTTAAGTGTTGAAGATAAACCTATTGCACGCGGGGAGCTTGTTATTGTTAATGACAGATACGGTGTAAAAATTGATGAAGTAATTGCACCATCTGTCAAAAATAATATTGAAGAAAGCGCGTTACCTGTTCAGAATGATGAATTTACAGATGAAACAGAAGAAACTGTTGTTAATGAAAATATGCCACAACAGGCAGAAATTCAAGCCGGCGGACAAGCTCCTGATGAAGAAGACGAGTTTGACTACAGCGACTTTGAACTAGAAGATGAAGATATATAAAATATTTTCATGGAGGGATAATGAGTATTTATTTAATAAATTTTATAGTTTATACAGCGGCAATGGTCGGGATTATTTTTCTGGCTGTTTTTGTGTATAAAAAGTGTTCAATAGGTGCGATTTCAAAATCAAAGTTTTTGAATGTTGAAGATTGTATAAGTATTGCTCCCAGAAAAGAACTTTATGTTGTAAGAGCAGGTAATGAAAAATTTCTTCTTGCATCAGATGTCGGCAGAACAACACTTATTTCAAAACTTTCACAGGAGGATGCTGTTTGTGTAAAAAATCCATCTGTATTAAAAAATGAGAATAAATGCAGTGTAGATGATTTACCTACAATAGTAGATTTTTCCAAGGCTTCTGGGAAAAGGGCGCCTAAAAAAGTTTTCAAAAATATAATAAATAACATATAGAGGAATAAAAATGGAAGCGATTATAAAAGATATGAACCCTGTATTACAAATGCTGATATTAATGACTGTTTTTTCATTAATACCGCTTGTATTTTGCTGTATGACAAGTTTTTTAAGGTTTGTCATAGTATTTTCAATGTTGAAAACAGCAATGGGCACCCAGCAGGTTCCGCCATCTATTGTAATTGTCGGTCTGGCAATGATTTTAACATTTTATACAATGGGTGGAACATTCCAAAAAATGTATGAAATGGGCTCTGTTCCTTATCACAAAAATCAGAATATTGTTGAGGCTATAAATGAAGGTTCAAAGCCTTTGAAAGAATTTATGATGAAACAGACAAGGGAAAGTGATCTGGCATTCTTTATAGAAGCTACAAAAGGCGCGCCGCCGAAAAGCCCTGATGAGATTACAGTCTGGCAGGTTGCTCCGGCATTTATCATAAGTGAATTAAAAACATCTTTTGAAATCGGATTTATCATATTTGTTCCGTTCATTGTGCTTGACCTTGTTGTTGCAAATATATTGCTGGCATTAGGTATGTTTATGCTGTCGCCAACTATTATATCACTGCCGTTTAAGCTGTTGATATTTATTGCGGTAGACGGCTGGGCGCTAATTGTTCAAGGGCTGGTTACAAGCTATAATTAGAAGCTGAGAGGGTAGGAAGTTAGGAAGATAGGCAATAAAACAGTTTATTAGATTTTCATAAATGTAGTAAAAGTATAACATAATATACAAAGAGGTATAACAATGGAAGTTTTAGTTGAATACTTAGCAAAAGGCTTTTTAATAATGCTTGCAATCTCAATGCCATGTGTACTTGTTGCAGCAGGTATAGGTCTTGTTGTCGGTATTTTGCAGGCTGTTACGCAGGTTCAGGAACAAACCATAGCTGCAGCACCGAAAATTCTCGGCGTATTTCTCGTTATCGTAATCGGCGGTATCGGATTTATTAATATGCTGAAAGGTTTTATGGTAGATGGTATGGCAATGGCGTTTAATCTTGTTTCTAAAAATGATGCCTATGTGCTTCCTGCTGACTATTTCAAATACACTACTCCGTTTGAACATGAAATGGTTGACAAGTTTAAAAATGTTCCGGATATTGATGAAATTATGAAAAATCCCGGCAAGGTTCCTTATATTGACCAGCAGCAGAAAACTAAATATTATTCCAGCCCGCAGACACCTATGCCAAGACCAAATTTCGTTGAAACAAACCAGATTTTAGGAAGATAAAATATGAAAAAATTTTTATTGTTACTTTTAATAACTATGATACCATTTCAGGCTTTTGCATTTGAGGATTACATCATAACTTCTGACAAACCTGTAAAAGCAGTTTTTTCAAGCGATGAAAGTATTGTTTCTGTTGCTCCTTTTTTTACGATTGATAATAACAAAGATACAATTATTGTGAAAACCAAAAAAGAAGGTAATGCTGAAATTACGGTAAAGCGTAACGATAAAGATGTTGTGATAAAGGTTAGTGTTGAATCTGACAAAACAACTTTTGAAAGTGGAGATGAATTTGTATTTTTCCCTTTGGATAAACCTGAGGAGGGTAAATAGGTTTGGAACATATCATTGAAGAATTAATGAAGATGTTTCCTATGTTAAATGCCTATCTTGCGGCAGGTATATTTATTTTTGCGCGCATGCTTGGCTTTTTCAGGCTTGCCCCTGTGTTTAACCGCAAAGAAATACCAGGCATGGTAAAATTAGGGTTAATACTTTTAATTACAATTGTTTTAACCTGTGTTACAAAACCTGATGTGACAATTATTAAAGATTCTTTTGCCCTGTCTATTTTGTTGAATATGGTAGTCGGAGCAATGATAGGTTATATTGCCCAGTTAATTTTACTTGCAGTAGATGCAGGCGGTGATATGGTTAATATGCAGATGGGGCTTTCTTCTGCAATGGTTTTGGATCCGACAACTTCTTCACAGGTCTCGATTGTCGGAAAATGTTTTCAGCTTCTCGGACTGATTATTTTTATACAGCTTGGCGGAATTTACTGGCTTTTATCAGCTTTAATCAGAAGTTTTGAAATATTTCCGCTTGATGCGACAATAATTCCTTTGCAGCAGTTAGTTAATTTGGATTATATGGTAGAATTATCGTCAAATGTTTTGTTTATGGGGCTTCAAATTGCATCGCCTATTCTTCTTGCAACACTGGGGCAGGACATTATCCTTGGTGTTATTTCAAAAACAGCCCCGCAGGTAAACGTGTTCCAGCTCAGCTTTCTTTTTAAACCTGTTCTTGGTGCTGCAATAATGGTATGGATTTTGCCGATGCTTGTGAATATTATTTCGGATTACTTTTTGTCATTTGCAAAAATTATTTAAAGATTTTTTCTAATTTTAAGATTTGGAATTTTCAAATATTATTGTTAAGCTGCATAATAAAACTCAATTATGTCTGCAAGGTCATACTGCCAGTTTTTGAGATGATAAAGGTATAGTGTATTTTCGGGAACACTATCTTCCATTTGCATAAGAGCGTTAATGAGAAAAATTTTTTTTACTGTAAGCACAAAACACTCTTCAAGTTCAAGCATCCAATTCATAATATTCCAAATCATATAAACCTTCTTTAATTTAATGCCTCTTTTATAGTGCATAAAATACCATATATAGTGCAAAGTGTCAAGTTATTTAAAATAAATCTATAATTTTATTATGATAGTTTGTAAACTTGATGATTTAATTTGGCAGCATAAAGCAACAGCAAAGGAAATAGCACTCAAGACAGGAATAGGCAGAAATACGTTATCTCGTTGGAGAAATAACAAGACAACTGCCTTTGATGCCAAAACTTTAGACTTATTATGTAAATATTTCAACTGCAAAATATCAGATCTGCTTGAATTTACCCCTGATTAGGCCGACTGCTATGCCGAATTTTTAAATTTTTTACAAAATCGCCGATTGCAAAGGCATCTACAGTTCCGACAACTATTTCAAAGTCTTTAATTTCTTCCTGAAGCTCGTCTTTCATGTGTGCAAGAAGTCCTGGGATTATTATTTTTCTGTTTTTGACTTTGTTTGCAAGATCAAATTTTTTAAGAGCTTTTGCAGCAGTCTGTGCGGTGAATTTTTCGGCAGACCAAGCTGTGAGAACACTCATCCCCTCAGCAGGCGTAACAACAAGATAAGAAGGTACAGGCAGACTTTCAAGTTCGCTTGCCACCGCAAAGAATGTAAGTGCAAAATTTGTTGTCATAAATATGAGCGAATTTTCATCCGGATTGTTAAATTCATAAATTTTGGGCTCTACCTGCAGAGGTTTCTGCGGATCTGTAAAAATATTCTGCCTCAAAGTCATAAGTGTTGTTATCAAATACGGATCAAAATCCTCAAAAACAAGCATATTAGCATATTTACAAATATAAAACGATGCTTTTGCACAAAGAAGGTTAAAATCATCAGTATGTTTGAAATAAACGTACACAGGATTTGAAAATTTTTCGTCTTTTTCAAGTATAGCTTTTTTACGTGTCTCAATCAATTCATCTGCTGTTTTAGAAAATTCTTCATCAACAATTTCTTTCAAAGGAAGTTTTTTCAAATCTTCATAGGTAATACAATCCGGCAGGCTTCCGTTTTTGGTAATAATTAAATCAATTTTTAAATGTTCGTTTACCCTTGTAATTTCAAAGTTTTTAACCTGTTCATATTTTTCTTTCCAATGAGGTTTTGATAAATCAATTACAACTGCAATAGCGGTTTTGTTGATAAATGTCTTTTCATGTCTGTATAAAACATTTTCTCCGCCGATTTTAAGCCCGTTTATATCAACTGTTTTCTGCGGCTCTTTAGCATTTTGTTCACAGATTTTTTTTAATTCATCAGGTACATAAGGGCATTTTTCGATATCAATATTGTGTTTTGCAAGTTTTAGAGCAAAAGCCATACATGTAGGGCAGCCGCACATCTTGCAATTTGTGTGTTCAGCTTTTTTGGCCGCCGGTAGATATTTAAAAATCTGCAATCCCGAAAGTTCTGTCATACCAATCCTTTCATGACCTTTACAGCCTGCGGTCTTGTTAACACTATATAATCAGCTCCTGCAGCCAGTACCCCCGAAGCTGATGTGATTTCAAGATATAAAGCGAGATTTTCATCTTTTGCTTCTTTTGTTTTAGCGGTTTCTTCTGCCGCAAAGGATATTAAAGGCATACTAAGATATTTATCACCTTTTTTGTTGTCAGAATCGGCACCTTCAAGTTTTATTTTTTCCATAATGCTGTAACCGTATTCAAAACCGTAGCCGAGGCCTCCTATGTCCGTATCCATCAATATTTTATCTAAGCCGAGTCCCATATCTGATGTTAAGATATTCATTTCCTTTGCAAGGTTAATATCAATCGGGGTGCGGATAATCAGTTTATGCCCGCCTTTTATCACTGCTGGAACAAGACTTTTGTAATTATTTTCGTTTGCAATACCTATTATGCATTCTCTGTCAAGAATTTTCATAACTTCCGGCAGAAGAATTTCGTCAATTGTATCATCTCCGCAGCCCCTTAGCATCAACGGTTTTTTGATTTCCGGCAGAAGATTTTTGAGGGTTTCTAGCTCTCTTTCCCAATTTTTCCCCGAAAATTTTATGCCAAATATGTCGCAATCGGTATCTAGCTTTTCTTCTGCCGCAGATACTGGCAGCTGTAATATATATTTAACTTTGTCTTTCACTTGCCACTCTGTTCATTATTTCCTGAAATTCGTCAGCATCAATGGTTTCTTTATCAAGAAGTTCTTTTGAAATAGCTTCAAGCATATCTCTGTTTTCGGTTAAGAGTTTTTTGGCTTCTTCATACTTTGTATCAACGATGTTTTTCATTTCTTCATCAATTTCAAAGGCTACCTGTTCCGAATAATCTCTTTGATGGCCGAAATCTCTGCCCATGAAAACATTTTCCTGATTTTTTCCGTAAGCCATATTGCCGAGTTTGTCGGACATGCCCCATGCTGTAACCATTTTTCTTGCGATGTTTGTTACGTTTATAAGATCTTGAGATGCTCCTGTGCTTACTCTGTCTTTACCGTAAACTATTTCTTCAGCCGCTCTTCCGCCTAAAGAAACTGTAATCTGTGCTAAAAGTTTAGCTTTATTGGTGTGGACTTTTTCATCTTTAGGTTTTGTCCATGTAACGCCGAGTGCATATCCGCGGGGAATAATAGAAACTTTATGAAGCTCATCAGCATCTTTCAATAATTTTGCAAGCAGTGCATGACCGACTTCGTGATATGAAGTTAATTCCTTATCTTCATCAGTCATAACTTTGCTTTTCTTTTCTATGCCTGCAATAACTCTGTCAATAGAATTATCAATGTCTTCCATTGAAATTTTATCTTTGTTATGTCTTGCAGCAAGAAGTGCTGCTTCATTTAAGAGGTTTTGCAAATCGGCGCCCGTAAAACCGGGTGTGCGTTTTGCAAGTGTTTTTAAATCAACTTCGGGTTCAAGCTGTTTGTTTTTGGCATGAACTTTTAAAATTTGTTCTCTTCCTCTGACATCAGGCGCATTTATGTAAATCTGTCTGTCAAATCTGCCGGGTCTTAATAAGGCATTATCTAAAATGTCAGGTCTGTTTGTTGCTGCAATTACGATGATATTTGTATTTTCATCAAATCCGTCCATTTCAACAAGCAATTGGTTAAGTGTCTGCTCGCGTTCATCATGGCCTCCGCCCATACCGGCACCTCTTTGTCTGCCTACAGCATCAATTTCATCAATGAAAATAATACAGGGCTGGTGTTTTTTTGCCTGTTCAAACAAATCTCTTACGCGGCTGGCGCCTACACCGACAAACATTTCAACGAAATCAGAACCGCTGATAGAAAAGAAAGGAACTCCGGCTTCTCCGGCAACAGCTTTTGCCATTAAAGTTTTACCTGTTCCGGGAGGCCCCACAAGCAAAACGCCTTTAGGTATTCTTGCTCCCAGTTTTATATATTTGTCGCCGTTTTTCAAAAAGTCAACAATTTCTTCAAGCTCTTTTTTCTCTTCGTCAATCCCTGCAACATCTTTAAATGTTGTTTTTACTTTACTGTCAAGAAGCATTTTTGCCTTGCTTTTCCCGAAAGACATTGCCTGAGAACCGCCGGCCTGAATACTTTTTGCCATAACTGCAAGAAATACAAAAAATAATATAGGCAATAAAAGATAACTCAATACATTTCCGAGCATTTTTGAAGAATCAGTGGCTCTGGTGATTTTTATATCAGCATTTGACTCATCAAGCTTGCGCATCAAATCCGGGTCAAATGCAGGTGTCAAAACTTTATATTTCAAAGTTTGTGATTTTTTTTCTATTGTTCCGAATGGATTGGAGGCAGTTGGTGCTAATGTTTTTATAGTTTTTGATTTGTCAGTTTCCGGTTGCCCTTTCGGGATTGCAATTAAAAAATCATCTGCTTTTTCTACTGTTTTGAATTCATTGTTGCTTAATTTTTCAAGAAAATTTGAATATGAAATTTCCTGAATTTTTACTGCAGGTTCGGATACAAAAACCGATGCACCAAACAGAAGTATAACTATTGCCAATACTATATACATTCCCGCTGATTGACTTTTGTTCATTAAAATACCTCTCTTCAATATGTTTTAACTTTTTTATTATAACTCAAAAGTACAAAAATTGTTAAATTTGTAAACAAAAATAAGTTTTTCTGAAATCTTATGCTCCGTAATTTTTTTATAAATATGAGAGAGCGAGAATATGAAAATAATAAATTTTGAAACAATTAAAGAAAAAGTTAACAAACTTGATGCTATGGCTAAAACAGATATGACAAAACCAAATAGTATTTTCCCGCAAAAAGAGGATAAATCTGTAGCTGAAAGAATGCAGAAATTTTTTGAAGTGGCCGATGGAGAAAATCCTTCCTGGAATGTTTAGATTGAATCTACAGAAATACTTGTAATGCCTGAATTTCTTGCACTGTCCATAACTTTTACCATGGCGCCATGGGATGAATCTGAATCTGTTCTTATTAATAGTCCGTCAGGGTAATTTTTAGCCTGTGATTTTATTGTACTTTCAAGTTTGTCAGATGGAACTTCCATTCCGTCAAGATAAAATTTATCAGAGGCGTCAACCATTATTGTCATAATTTTGGATTCTTTCTGCACCTGTTCTTGTGCAACATTTTCCGGAACGGTAAGATTTAATCCCTGCTGATCAAGCATTGGAGCTATTACCATCATAATGATTAACAGTACCAGAAAGATATCTGTCAAAGGTGTTATATTTATTTCGTTGAATGTATCTCTGTTTCGTGACATATTTTCTCCAATTTTTATTTTAGAATTACAGAAGCTGTCAGGAGGTCAAGTTATTTTCGTGAGCAAAGCTCTCATTAATAAGCCTGTCTATCCTCTTAACTTCTTTCCATCTTTTAATTTTTGTTGTTCCTTTTTGCTCAAAGGTTCGCCGGCTACTATAAGTTTTTTGTACTCGGCATCCTGCGCCGAATTCATTATTTCCATAATTTTTGCGCTTTTGACTTTTTCATCAGCTTTTACGACAAGTTCAGGTTTTTCAAGCTGAGGTTTTAATGTTATCAGCTCATTTGTAAGATTTTCTTCTGTTACGGGATTACCGTTAAGAAACATCTGGCCTTCTTTTGTTACTGAAACTGTTGCATTATGCTGTTCAATAGAAATGCCGCTGTTAATTTCAGGCACTGTGATTGATGTATCATTCGATTGGAAAGTAGGAGCTACAACCATCATAATGATTAACAGCACAAGAAAAATATCTGTTAATGGTGTTATATTTATTTCTGTAAACAGGGCTTCTTTACCCTTATTTGTTTTCATTGCCATTTTTTTACCATAGCTTACGACTGCCTAAAAGGTGCTTTTATTTTGCATTAACCTTTTATTATATATTTTTATCGCTTAATTTAGTCAATGCACCCGGGGAATACTGTCATTCTGAACTTGTTTCAGAATCTTCTTCTCCCTCGCACCT
>CALVEO010000036.1 GCA_944326615.1 Candidatus Gastranaerophilales bacterium
GCAAAACTCTGCATAATGCCGTTCAGTATGCGGAAGAGGGGCATAAAGTAATTACCGTTTTCTATCTTGATTAGTAAGTTGTTGGTCAGGGATGAAATTATAATATTTGTGACTGATTAGATAAGACATGTTGTATTAATGTCATTATGCATTTTTTTAGTATATAATCAAACTCAGGTAAAAAATGATTATACAAAATACAGAAAAAATTAAAGATGTATTGAAAAATGATGGAGTAATAGCTTATGTAACAGACACCGTCTGGGGTTTAGGCTGCCTGCCGTCATCTGAAAAAGCTGTAAAAAAAATTTATGAAATAAAAAAACGCGAAGCACAAAAACCATTAATTTTAATGTCAAACGAAACATACAATCTGCTTGAATACGTTAAACCAATACCTAAAATCGGGTGCCGTTTAATAAAAAAATATTTTCCCGGTGCTTTGACTCTTGTTGTAGAAAAATCCGATAAAACACCTTACTATATGACTTCAAACATGGAAACAGTAGGGATACGCGTACCTGATAACGAGGTATTTAAAGAAATTTGCGAGATTGCACCCGAGCATGTTCTTGCGACAACAAGCGCAAACCTTTCTCATCAGCCGTCTGCAAAAACTTTTGAACAGGCATTAGAAAATATGCAAGGGCTTGCAGATTTGATAATTCCTGATTACGGACATATATGCAAAGGGCTTGAGTCAACTGTGTGTGGAGTATTTGGTAATGAGCTTAAAATCTTCCGTCAGGGTGCAATTATGGTTGAATTACATTAGATTACAGTCTGAAATTTAGTAAATCTGTAATATCTAATTCCATTGCTTCTGCAATTCTTACCAACGTTGAATATTTGGGATCTATTGCCCCACACTCTATTCTGCTTACCGTTCGGGTCGTAAGCCCTGTCTTCAATGCCAAGTCAAGCTGTGAAATTTTAAGTTTACTTCTCTCAAATTTTATCTTATAACCGAGTTTCAGAAAATCATCTTTATGCATTAGTACATCTTAAACTATTGACAAAAATAATTCGATATACTAAAATCATAATATTAGACATAAAGTATATTAAATAGAAAACTAGTATAATGAGGTTATTTTATGATTTATAAATGCTCATCTAAAGGTTTCACATCAGCAGAGTGTGCTACGCACGTAGCCCACTTTGACGACATTCGTCAAGACGCCTTTAATTTGGTGAAAGGTAATACGCACGTAGCCCACTTTGACGACATTCGTCAAGACGCGTTTAATTTGGTGAAAGGTAATACGCACGTAGCCACTTCCGACAACATTCGTCGCACCGCCTTTACGTTGGCGGAGGTTTTGATAACCTTAGGAATTATCGGAGTTGTTGCCGCAATGACAATGCCGTCATTAATACAAAGACACAAAGAAAAAGTTACAGTAACCAAAGTAAAAACTGCATTATCACTTTTAAGTCAGACATATATGCTCGCAAAGGCTGATGGTGAAGGAGTAAATGATTGGTTTTCACAAAATTCTACATGGACACCTGATGAGGATGGTAATAGTGTACAGGATGAATCAGGAAAAATCAACCAAGATATCTTCTGGGATAAATTAGCTCCACATTTAAAAATTTTGACAAGGTGCAAAGCATCTGATACAAGTTGCAAAAAACCTGCTGAACTATACACACTAAGCGGTGATGTAAGAAATATTGATTTAAACTCATATTCCATAATAAATTTGACTAACGGTATGACATTATTGGGAGGATGGATTAGTAATATTGATTGTAAAGAAAAAGAAGGATGCGGCGATTTTGCAGTTGACATTAACGGTATAGAAAACCGGCCGAATGCAACAGGAAAAGATATCTTTTATTTTTCTATACAAGCCGATGCCATTTCCCCAATTCTTGACGAAGAATATACAATGGAAGATTATTGTAATATCAAAACATCATCCAACAGAAATAATGGTTATGCATGTACAAGATGGATAATTCAAAATGAAAATATGGATTATCTGCACTGCGATGATTTAGACTGGAGCAAATCTAAATGTGATTAAACTTTAATTTTATTAAATATTAGACTAAATTCTATATCGAACTGACAGATATAGAATTTTTGTCATATTAACATCTTTCAATAAATTATAATAAGGGATTTAAATTATTTCAATTTATCAATAAACTCAAGTTCATAACCAAGTAAGTCAGCAATTATATATGCTTCATCCAATGATAAAGTTCCCCTTTGCAATTTTCCGGTAAGACTCTTAAAAGTATACGGTTTACCTGTTTTTTCTTTCATCATCAAAGCAAGTTTTGTTATAGTCAGACATCTCAGCGCAATTAAAGATTTTATTTTATTTCGGGCTTTCATTCTATGATTATAAATTACTTGACAAGAACCGTTAAATTAATTAATATATTACTCATATATGAGTAATTGTATAATTATATAAGCAATTGTGTGTAGAATATTGCAGAAAGGATAATATATGAGCAATAACAGCAAATACGGGTTTACGTTGGCGGAAGGTGCTACGCACGTAGCCCACTTTGACAAAATTCGTCAAGACGCCTTTAATTTGGTGAAAGGTAATACGCACGTAGCCCACTTTGACAAAATTCGTCAAGACGCCTTTAATTTGGTGGAAGGTAATACGCACGCAGCCCACTTTGACAAAATTCATCGAGCAGCATTTACGTTGGCAGAAGTTTTAATAACCTTAGGAATTATCGGCGTGGTGGCTGCTATGACTATGCCGTCGCTGATTGCAAACCACAGAGAAAAGCAAACTGTTGCACAATTAAAAAAAGCGTATTCTACAATGCAGCAGGCTTATTTAATGGCTATTAACAAATACGGTGATCCGCAAAATTGGGATAAATCAAATTCAGAAATTGGAAAAGATGAAGATGGAAACAGCATTGTTGATTACTCAAGCGCATACACAATTTTCAGTTATCTTGCCGAAAATATGAAATCAGTTGACGGGGGAAAAGCAAACAAATATATTATTCATGGATTTGATAAGTACACGTTAGACGGAAAGTTTCAAAGTACAATATCAGCAAACGACGATATACCTAATATAATCTTAGCAGACGGAACGCAAATTTCTTCAGGATGGATTCAAGACGGCAATATGGACATTTTTGTTGCACTCAATAAATGCGCAAAAAAAGGAAAATGTACTTTAGGAAAGGATGCTTTTTACTTTCATATGAGATTTTCACCGGCTAAAATTATACCGGATGGAAGCAAGACAATAAGCCGGACACGTTTTAAAGATTTGTGTAACAGGAGTAAATCAGCAGTAACAAATAACGGACGCGGCTGTACTGCATGGGTTTTGCAAAATGAAAATATGGATTATCTGCACTGTGATGATTTAGATTGGAACACTAAAACCAGATGCAAGTAAAAATCTCAATTTTGTTAAATATTAGACTAAATTCCTTTTCATGCTAATATTTAGATATGGAATTTACAGAAAAAACTATTGAGTCAGAGCTTATTTTTGACGGGCGTGTGGTAAAACTCTATAAAGACACAATTGAACTGCCGACAGGGAAACAATCTTTCAGGGAAGTTGTGAAACACGCAGGCGGTGTTGTAATTTTAGCGGTTAAAGACGATAAAATTCTTCTGGTTAAACAATTCCGCTATCCGTTCAAAGAAATAATGTATGAACTTCCGGCCGGAAAACTTGAAGCCGGAGAAGACCCTTTTGAGGCTGCAAAACGCGAGCTGGAAGAAGAAACAGGATATTGCGCTAACAAATGGACAGATTTAGGTTATGTCTACACATCCCCGGGTTACAGCGATGAAAAACTTTATCTTTATAAAGCTGAAAATTTAAAATTCACTCACTGCCACCCGGATGATGGTGAAATCATACAGGCTTTTGAATACAAATACGATGATGTATTAAAAATGATTAATAACGGTGAAATTAATGACGCAAAAACACTTTGCGCTTTGTTAAAAGCAGAGATTAAGGGGTAAAATATGCCTGAAAAAATTAAAATGGTAGCAACAGATATTGACGGAACAATTCTAAACTGGGATTTTGGAGGGTTTACTCCTGAAGTTAAAGACTGCGTAAAAAAACTTACCGCAAGCGGGGTTAAAGTTGTTCTTGTAACAGGCAGAATGCACAAAGCCGCAACATTTCTGGCTGATGAACTCGGACTTGATACACCTATTGTATCTTATCAAGGCGGAATGATTAAAGAAAATAAAGAAAACGGAACAGTTTATTACAGAAAAGATTTAGAGCCCAAATATGCAAAAGAAATAATTAAATGGGCTAAAGAGAATAATATTCATATAAATCTTTATATGGATGATGTATTATACGTAGAAAAAGATGATGCAACAATAAAAGAATATACGGATGCAAGGTATATTAAATACACAGTCTGCCCGTTTGAAAGTCTTGAGATAAAGAATGTAAACAAAATTCTTGCAATAAAATATGGTGATGCAGATACAGTAACAGGCTGGGTCAACTACCTTCAAGGCAAATATCCAGAACTTTATATCGTGAAATCAACTCCGTATTTTTGCGAAATCTCAAACAAAGATGCGAAAAAATCAAACGCCGTAGAATTTTTATGCAAAAAATGGGGTATAAAAAAAGATGAAGTTCTTACAATAGGAGATCAAAATAACGACATTGAACTTTTAAAATCAGGCGGAATAAAAGTTGCAATGGGAAATGCCACACCTGAATTGAAGGAATGTGCAGATTTCATAACCGATACCGTTGACAATAACGGATTTGTAAAAGCTGTTAATAAATTTGTAATATAATTTGAGGACAAAAATGTACAGAATAGGACTAGGTTACGATATTCACAAACTTACAGAAGGCAGGGATTTAATAATCGGCGGGGTTAAAATTACTCATGAAAAGGGGCTTTTAGGTCATTCTGATGCAGATGTTTTAATCCATGCGATTATTGATGCAATGCTCGGTGCTCTCGCTCTTGCAGATATCGGAACACTTTTTCCAGACACTGATGAACTTTATAAAGATGCCGATAGTACAAAACTTTTAACCGATGTATATAAACTTATTAAAGAAAAAAAATATGTCATAGAAAACCTTGACAGCAACATTATTGCCCAGAAACCGAAAATGATGCCTTATATTCCAAAAATGAAAGAAGTTCTATGCCAAATTTTGTCTATTGATCCTGACAGAATTTCCATAAAGGCAAAAACAAACGAAAAAATGGATGCTGTGGGGCAAGAACTTGCTATAGAAGCTCAAGCTGTAGTGCTCTTAAAAAAGGTATAACGGGAAAGTTTATCAATTTTATGCTAAAATATATAAAACAAAGACTTTTAGAAGAATCAGAAAAGGATTATCAAAAATTCTCGACAAAACTAATCCCCAATATTAATAATGTTTTAGGAATCAGAATTCCAAAACTGCGCAAAATCGCAAAAGAAATTTACAAAAACGGAGAATGGGAAGAATTTCTTAAACAAACCGAATTTGAATATATGGAAGAAATAATGCTTCAGGGAATGGTCATTGGTCTGATAAAAAAAAATCCTGAGGATATTCTAAATTACGTAAAAAATTTCGTCCCGAAAATTGACAACTGGGCAGTATGTGATACTTTTTGCAGCAGTCTGAAGTTTGTTTCCGGTAATAAAAAACTTGTATGGGACTTTATTCAGCCCTATTTCAAGTCAAAAAAAGAATATGATATACGCTTCGGGTATGTGATGCTTCTATCATATTACATTGATACTGATTTCATTGACAGAGTATTAAAATTAATTGACGAATTTAAAGATGAAAGATACTACGCAAAAATGGCCGCTGCATGGGCACTTTCAATATGCTATATAACGTTCCCCGAAAAAACTTTTGAATACCTGAAAATCTCAAAACTTGACAACTGGACATTTAACAAAAGCATTCAAAAAATATGTGAATCATTAAGGGTTGATAAAAGTACCAGAGCCATGTTAAAATGTCTGAAAAGATGAATATAGTAACTGAAAAAAAACTGGCAGCCGGACTTTCAATAACCTCCAACGCCGTAATAATTATCTTAAAATTCATAGCAGGAATAATTTCCGGCTCAATAAGTATAATATCAGAAGCAATTCACTCGATGAGCGATTTTTTGGCATCTGTTTTAACTTTTTTTGCAGTAATGAAGTCTTCTGAACCCGCCGATAACGATCACCCTTTCGGACATGGCAAATATGAAGATATGTCAGGGTTTATTGAGGGCGGATTAATTATTTTTGCAGCACTTTATATAATTTATGAAGCCTGCAAAAAACTTTTTATGCGGGAAGCTTTTGAAGTCGATACAACTTTAGGCATTGCCGTAATGCTTTTTGCTGTTATTGCAAACTTCTTTGTAAGCAGTGTTCTTTTTAAAGTCGCAAAAAAATCAAATTCTATCTCGCTTTTCGCAGACGGAGAGCATTTGAGAACAGATATATATTCCTCACTCGGTGTAATGGCAGGCTTAGTCCTGATAAAAGCTACAGGAATACATATTTTGGACCCTATAATAGCAATTCTGGTTGCACTATTCATATTAAAAGCCGGATTTTCCATTTCAAAAGAAACGTTGAATAACCTCCTTGACGGTTCGCTTCCGCCGGAAGATTTGAAATCAATTGAAGAAATAATCAATTCTTATAAAAATAGCAGTGTTTCGGGGGTTAAAAATCTTAAAGCACGCCGCTGCGGTCCTTCAACCGACATCGAACTTACAATACTGTTTCCTAAAAATATGACTATAAATGAATGCCACAATGTTTGTGATGAAATAGAAAATCTGATAAAGAAAAAATTAGAACATGTAACTATAATGATACATGCAGAGCCTGATAATCAAATTATTAGCGAGAAGCCAAACTCCATTCACGATACTAAGACAACAGGCCACTAAGATGTATCCGGAAAATATTAAGCCTGCATTAAGCAGTCTGATTAGTAAAATCTGTCAAATCCCTTTATAACTCCTATGTGCAAAACTGTTGAAATCGCTGCAAGCCAGGCACTTAGTCTATGAACCTTCATTTTATTTGAAAAATTTACACTTTTAAAACCTGTAATAGCGCATAATGTTCCAAAACCCGTTGCAGCATAACCAGTTCCAGTTACAAGATTTTTATGCACTTTCCGCCTGTTTCCATTTTGTTTTACTGTAGATACACCAATTGGATTAATCATTGTCTTTCTTAAAATTATTTTTTACATAAATCGTATATTTGTCCTGTCCGAAATGCGAAAATGTGATTTTCCCTATAGAAGATGCCTTAAATAAACCGGCAACAGGTGAATATTTTACGCTTTTCGGATGAAAAGAATATTTATAAAAATATTTGTCAGTATCATTTAACAGAAGAAAATCTTTTTTCTCAAAAGCAGGTTTTCTTACTGTTGTTTTATTGTCGATAAAATGTGAAACTAACAAAATGTCAGCATCCGGAAAAATTTCTTTAATCTGACCTTGTGTTAATTCTTTTTCTTCAAAAATTTTCCCGTTATACACAACCTCAAAAATTTTTAAATCAGCATTATGACATGATATCAACCGGCCATTGAATAAAAATTCATAATCCGAGCCGAGCATAACCTCATTATTATTGTATGAGTATATTGAATAATTTCCGGTACCTGTTGATGTTCTCTTAGATAAAGCAATCTTACTGTCAACAGGTGCGCCGATAGAAAAAGTATTATCTTTCGGCGAGTATAAAAGCTGTGTATTATTTAAAACAGGTTTCATATTGCCTGCAAATACAGGAGAACACAACAATAAAAGACCTAAAGTAAATATTATTTTTTTCATAAACCCTCTTTTTTATTAATATTAACACAAAAATATGAAAATTTTTCAATATTCCAATTACAAACAAATGTGCTAATAGTTTAATACAATACCCTTTTTATCCACGATGATAATTCAAACTGACAAGATGCCGTATTAATTAAGATACTTCAAATAAAGATACACTGAACTCAACGAAAGTGAGATAAATGTTACAAGTGCACCATATTTCATAAATCGCATAAATGAAATAGGATATCCGTTTACGGAAGATGTTTCACTTACAATTACATTTGCTGCAGCTCCTATAATTGTAAGATTTCCGCCTAAACATGCACCTAGTGACAATGCCCACCATAAAGGATAATGTCCTGTACCTGAATAAGGAAGAGTATGCTGAATTTCTGCAATCATCGGAGCCATTGTTGCAGTGTATGGAATATTATCAACTATTCCGGATAAAATTCCCGAGCCCCATAAAATTAACATTGTTGCAGCATCCAAACTGCCGTTCGTAAATTCAATAAGCTTTTGTGCAAGAAAACTTATACCGCCGTTTGCCTCAAATCCGCCGATAATTATAAATAAACCTATAAAGAAAAAAATCGTAAGCCACTCTACATCTTTATATATTTCTTTCGGGTTTTCAAACAAAAGAAGAAATGCACTGCCAGCTACAGCAAAAACATATGCAGGAATATGCGTTATATCATGAGTTACAAAACCTGAAATAACAAGTACAAGTGTAATCATTGAACGTATCATCAAACCTTTGTCGGTAATTGTTTTGGAATTATCAAGATTTGCTATGTGCTTCATTTTTTCATCCCCTGCAACAAGAGAATGCCTGAACATAAATATCAAAACACTTATGCTTACTGCAAAAATTATTGTTACAATAAGCGTCAATTCGTTTACAAAGTCCATAAAACTCAAACCTGCCTTTGCACCTATTATAATATTTGGCGGGTCTCCGATTAAAGTTGCAGTTCCTCCTATGTTTGAGGCCAAAACTTCCGTTATAAGAAAAGGTACTGGATCACATTCAAGCTCTTTTGCAATTATAAATGTAACAGGCATAATAAGGACAACTGTCGTTACATTGTCCAAAAATGCCGATGCAACAGCCGTAAAAGCAGCAAGCGCAAGCAATACAAGTTTGGGCTGTCCTTTGGTATATTTTAAAAGCTCAAGCGCCATCCATTTAAAAACTCCGCTTTTTGCAGCAATATGTACGATTATCATCATCCCCACAAGCAGAAATATCACATCAAATTCAATATATTCAAATACTGATTTTACATATTGCGCAGTACTGTTGTCATAATGTCCCTGAAACGGTACAAGTCCCAAAAGCATTGTCAACGCTGCACCAGAAAGCGCTACTACAGATTTTTGAACTTTTTCCGAAGCAATAAAAATATATGCAATTAAAAGTATAGCCCCTGATATAATCATTCCATAGTCTTGAATTAGTGCATCGAACATAATTTCCCCTTATAAAATTTTAAAAGCAACTTTTTCTTTTTCGAATTGTACCCTTAAATTATCTGCACTCCAAAAAGAAAAACTTCCTGCAAACGGGTTTAAATTTATTATAACATAAAAGTTTTTATCAATTATTTTTTACTTTGACAGCTGCTTTTTTTTCGCTTTTTAAAAGAAACATAAACGGAACAAGTATAAAGCAGGCTATTGCAAATACTTTAAATGTTGTCATATAAGCGCATAAAGTTGACTGCTGTATCAGCTGATTATAAAGCATTTTACCTGCCATGTATGTAGCATTTGCCATATCACCAGCCTGATGAATAAATGATGATGCATAAGCGCTTATTCTTTCTACATAAACACCATTTGTATCATGCAAAGATTTTACAAGCCCGTTCTGGTGCACTTGTGAAAATCTGGAAATCATTGTTGCAACAAGAGATGTTCCGATTGCTCCGCCGATTGTTTTTAACAAATTCTGAAAACCCGAAGCATTTGTCATCTGATCATTGCGCAAGGTTATACAGGATAAAGTCGTAATAGGCATCATTGTAAATACAAGCCCTAACCCGAATACAAAGTTTGGCAGAACAATATTCATCATGCTGATTTCAAGGTTTAATTCACTCAAAAGCCAGCCGCCAAGCCCCATACAAAGCAGTCCTATAATTCCGTATGTTTTGTAGCTTAACCTTCCGCCAAGCCCCGCAAAAATTGCCAGTGCCAAAAATGCCCCTAAGCCTCGCGGCATAATTGCAACACCGCTTGTAAAAGCATCATAACCTAACATATTCTGAAGCAACTGCGGTAAAATAGCTAAAGACGCAAGCAATACACCGTTTAATAATATTAACATCGTTGTTCCGCAGAAAAAGTTTGCATCTTTTAAAACATCAAGCTTAATGAGCGTATTTTTTCCTCTGACCTGGGTAATAAAAAATGAAATACACCCGATAGCCGCAATCGCTGATAACCAGCATATCCATGCAGCATTAAACCAGTCTGCATCGTTACCTTTGTCAAATACAATCTGCAATGGCACAAGCCAGATACAGAGCCAGAAAAATCCCCATTTATCAAGATGAATATTTTTCTGCTTGGAAGCATAAGGAGGATCTTCCAAAAACTGTTTGGCAAGCGCAATACACAAAAATCCAAACGGAACGTTAATGAAGAAAATATAAGGCCATGACCAGTTTTCCGTAATATATCCGCCCATTACAGGCCCTAAAATCGGAGCAACAACGACAACAAGCCCAAATACAGCCATTGCCTTGTTTCTTGCTTCTCCCTTAAAACTTTCCATAGTAATTGCCTGCGCCATAGGCATCAGACAACCGCCGCCAAAACCCTGCATTGCACGCGCAATTACAATCATTCCGATAGAGTTTGCAATCCCACACAAAAATGATGCCAGAGTAAATACAAAAACACCTAACATAAAGAAGTTTTTACGCCCGAAAAATTTACAGAAAAAATCTACCATAGGAATTACTATACTACTCGCCATCAAATAGCTTGTCAAAACCCAGATAGATTCCTGATTGCTGACTGAATATGAACCTGCAATATGCGGTAAGGCGACATTTGCTACTGTTTCATCTAATGCATACATAAATGTTGCAAGTATTACAGGCATTAATATCAGCCATGGATTTGTTTTAGGCTTCCATTCTTCTTGTTGTACTGCGGTATTTGTATTATTTTCTAACATTGTAAATCCTTTTTTATGGAAGGTAGGAAGGTAAGAAGATTAGAAGATAGGCTGTTTTCAAAAATGTTTCTTAGCATATTTCAGCTATTTTTGATTTATGCTTATCTTCTTACCCTCCTATCCTCTTATCCTCTAATTACTATTTTACTTTTACTTTCGGAACAACTGACATACCGGGAACTATATTATATTCATTCGGGTCAATTTTTTCAGTGAAAACAATTTTTACAGGAATTCTCTGAACGATTTTAACGAATGAACCTACGGCATTTTCAGGCGGGAACATACTTGATTTTGCGCCTGATGCACGCTGAATACTGTCAACTTTTCCTTTAAACACATGATCAGGGTAAGTATCTATTTTAATATTAACTTCCTGACCCGGCTTCATATGTCTTAACTGGTTTTCCTTATAATTTGCTACAATCCAGACATCTTCAGGAACAATTACAAATAAAGGAGTCCCTACATTTACATACATACCTTTTTCTACACGTCTTGACGATACAGTACCCGTTTGGGGTGCATAAATATTTGTGTAGCTCAGGTTTAATTTTGCTTTATCTCTTAATGCCTTAACTTCTTTTAAATCAGCATCTGCAACTTTATCACCGCCTTGAGATAACAAAGATTCTTCTGCCTGTGTCAAATTTGCCTGAGCAGAATCATATTTTGCCTGTGCAGCATCAAGAGTCTGCTTTGAAACTGCCCCCTTTTCATAAAGGTTTGTATATCTGTCCAAATCTTTTTTGGCAACATCAATATTTGTCTGCATTGCCTTAAAATTAGCCTGAGCATTCTTTTGATCAAGCAAAATTCTTTCATACCTTGCTTCTGCCTGAGCGAGCGCAACCTCATAATCTGCCGGATCAATTTTTGCAACAAGATCACCTTCCTTAACCTTCTGGTTATCGGTAATATATGATTCAATAATTTGACCGCTTACACGCGGTGCAACCTGAACGGTTGTTGTTTCAACATAAGCATCATCTGTTGTCTGGTAAACTATCGCATCATGAATTATGTAAGCTGCGGCAGCTGCAAGGACTACGCCAACACCTATAAAAATATACCGTTTAAAGGGTTTGTGCGTTTTTTTAACTTCCTCGTCTGTTTGAACATTTTGTTCTTCAATGTTTGTATTTTGTTCTTCCATTTTCTACCTCTTATTTAATTATATATTTATCTCTACTACTTTTTCTAATTCAAGCCTGAAAGATTTCAAAGTTTCCTGAACTCTTTCAATATCCTCATCAGAAATCTTTTTTGTTACACTCTCAAGATATTGTTTCACTTTTTTATTAATTGTGTCAAGTTCTTTCAAGCCTCTTTCGGTAATACCCATTTTTTTTACCAGTCTGTTGTTTTTTGTGTCAATAAATCGTGTAATAAATCCTTTTTGTTCCAGCGAATCTAAAATTCTGCCTGTATTTGCCCTGTCTTTTAATATAAGCTTTGCTAAATCCCTCTGACAAATCCCCGCATTAACAGAAACAGTATCCAATGCAGCATATTCATCAATAGATAAACCTATTTCTAACTTTTCAAACAACTGGGTTGTTACTTTTTTCATTAATCTCGAAGTCTGTTCGAGTTCGTAATGTATGCTGTCTGTATAATGTAGTTTACAATCTTTCATATCTTATATTCTTAATTATAATTTGTTTTATTATTTGTATATTATGTTGCAAAAAAAATATGTTGCATTTACAACAATATTATGCTAACATATTAAATATAAAAAAGCAAGAGCGGATTTTTGGTAGGGCACCGCGCGAGTGAAACGAACCCGGCCCGTAAGCTTAAGCCGGACGTTACTCCGGCGAAAACCCAAAAATCCAAGACAAAAATTAATAAAAAAAATAAAAAACAGAGGCAAAGCCTCTGATAAAAAATAAGTACCACAAAAATCTATGAAGAGGATAAAAAAAGTGAAAAAGGTTATATCAATAGCATTACTGGCAGGTATTATAAGCATGAACATCATGCCCGTTTTTGCAGTTGAAGAAAATTCAAAAGCTTCAACAGCTGCCCCTAAACAGTTCAAAAGCATGGTTTCGAAAAACAAAAAAACATCTGATGATTACAAATTCGCATATATAAATATGAACTGGTGGGATAATTTTAACGATGAAATTCTGACATCATATATTCAAAAAGCTGTTATAAATAATTACGATTTGAAAATGGCAACATTGAATGTAGAAGAATATTACCAGAATGTTAAAGCCCAGTTTGCAAATGAGCTTCCATCGGCTACAGCAGGATTTGGCCCCGGCTGGTTCAAAATGCCCGGGAGTACAAGCACTGACATTAATTTCGGGCTGCCGATTATTGTACAATATGAAGCCGATATTTTCCTGAAAAATCACAACAAAACCAAATCCGTAAAAAAACTTTACGAAAGTTCTAAACAGGATGAACGCGCAGCCTATATTTCTGTTGCATCAGCAGTAGGTTCAACATATTTTAATATAATTAATCTTGATAAAATGATAGATCTTCAAGAACAAATTGTAAAAATAAGACAGGAAATATATGATTTGATGCTCGCTAGCAATGAAGAAGGACTTACATCAACCGCTGACACTGTAAGAGCAAACAAATCACTTGTTCAAGGCCAGACCGATTTAATAGAATTAAAGAAAAACAGAGAGCAAATGTTACATCAGTTAAGTGTACTTATCGGCGAAAGCCCCGAGAATGCAAATTCGCTTGAAAGAAAATCGCTTGATGACATTAATTACCAACTCGCCGTACCCTCACAAATTCCCTCGGAAATCATTACAAACAGACCTGATTATCTGAAAGCTGAATTAATGGTTGAAAAAGCAGGAATTGACGTTAAAGTCGCAAAAAAAGAATTTCTGCCTTCTATCAATATTTTAGGCGGTGCAGTATTTAATGCAGGAGATTTAGGAAGTCTCTTTACTACAAAAAACATGCTTCTAGGACTTGCAGGCGGACTTATGACACCGTTATTTCAGGGCGGTTCGTTGATTGCAAATTTGAGATTGAAAAAAGCCACTTATGAAAAAATTCTGCAAAATTACTACAAAACAAATTTAACGGCAATCCAGGAAGTGAATGACGCTCTTGTTGCTGCAAAACTCGATAAAGACAAAATGCTTCAGACTGAAAAACAATTCAATCTTGAAAAAGCAGATTACAAATACAGCGAACACAAATTTGATGAAGGAACAATCTCAAAACTCGATTTAATCCAGTATCAGGAAAACCTTCTGACAATAGAAAAACTCGTTGCGCAGCAAAAAATTGAATGCATGACAGATGCAATAAGTTTATACAAAGCAACGGGGAGCAAACCTTATGACTACGTAAATTAAAAAACTATGTAAACTAAATTCACATATAATCATCACCTCTTTACTTTAAGAAATTTAAAGTAATGTGCCGGAAATCCTCACTGTTTCCGGCATTTTTTTACACTACGTGTATAGATACATTAGATTTTACATGAATTTGTTCTGTCATAGGAATTATTAAGTGATTGCTCATTCCCTCCCCGAATGGGGAGGGGCAGGGTGGGGTACGATTTGGAAGATAAGAGGGTAGGAGGATAAGAAGATAAGCCTTTTACAGTAAATAAGCCTACCTTCTTAGCTTCCTACCTTCTAAACCGGCTTGACCTCCTGACATCCGGTCCTCCGGCGGCTATCCTGTGATAAGCCCCTCTCACTAACCCTCTCCCCAAGGGGGCGAGGGGATTTAAAGATAAGCTTTTTACCCTAAACAGCCTACCCTCATACCTTCTTACCTTCCTATCTTCTAAACCAGCTTGCCCTCTTGCCTTCCGGGCTTCCTGACATCCGATAAAACCCTCACCCGCATCTCTAATGACTCGCAGGCTCGTCAAGAGCTGCTCCCTCTCACAATGAGAGAGGGAGAGCGTAACGCTCTACATGTCACATTTTCTTACAAAGACAGAACAAGCTCATGTAAAACTCAAATGACGGATGGAACGGCTACGTTCCCTCTCCCAAATGGGTAGGGGTAAGCCGGAGTTTCACAAAAAAAGACGGACTAAAGTCCGTCTTTTTAAATGACTACTAATGCAGTGCATTTATTCTTTTGTATATTCAGCATCAATTACATCATCATCTCCGCCGTCTTTTTTATTTTCTGTTGAAGATGCGTTTTCGCTTGACGCAGTTGACTGTTCTTCTTTTTGAACAGCTTCGTAAGCCTTTTGCGAAATACTGAACATTGTCTGCTGCAATTCATCAGATAATTTTTTCAATTCGTCAACAGGTTTGTTTTCATCTAAAGCTTTCTGTAAAGCTGCTTTTTGTTCTTCAAGTTTAGATTTGTCAGCAGCATCAATTTTACCTTCAAAGTCTTTTTCAATTCTGTCTGCTGAACCGATTAAACTTGTAGCATTGTTTTTGATTTCAGCTTCTTCTTTTTTCTTCTTATCTTCAGCGGCATTAGCTTCGGCTTCTTTAACCATTTTATCAATATCAGCTTCTGAAAGGTTAGAAGAATTTGTAATAGTAATTTTTTGTTCTTTATTAGTAGCTTTATCTTTTGCTGAAACGTTTACAATACCGTTAGCATCGATATCAAATGTAACTTCGATTTGCGGCAAGCCTCTCATTGCAGGCGGAATACCGTCAAGTCTAAACATACCTAAAGATTTGTTATCTTTAGCCATTGGTCTTTCACCCTGAAGAACATGGATATCAACGGCTGTCTGGTTATTTTCAGCTGTTGAGAATACCTGAGATTTAGAAACAGGGATTGTAGTGTTTCTTGGAACAAGAGGAGTCATAACACCGCCTAATGTTTCAATACCCAAGGTCAGAGGAGTAACATCAAGAAGAACGATATCTTTGACTTCACCTGCCAGAACACCAGCCTGAATAGCTGCACCGACTGCAACAACTTCATCAGGGTTTACAGATTGGTTAGGTTCTTTTCCTGTATATTCTTTAACCAATTGTTGAACTGCAGGAATACGTGTAGAACCGCCGACCAATACAACTTCATTGATATCATTTTTTGTAATTCCGGCATCTTTTAAAGCGTTTTCAACAGGAGTTTTACATCTGTTCAACAAATCGCGGCACAAATCTTCAAACTTAGCTCTTGTTAAATTCAAATCTAAGTGTTTAGGACCGTTTGCATCAGCAGTAATGAACGGAAGATTAATATTTGTTTCCATAACTGATGACAATTCACATTTAGCTTTTTCAGCGGCTTCTTTAACACGCTGCATAGCCTGTTTGTCGCCACGTAAATCAATTCCTTCCTGTTTTTTGAACTCATCACAGATCCAATCCATAACTTTCTGGTCAAAGTCATCACCACCAAGGTGTGTATCACCTGATGTAGAAAGAACTTCATGAACACCGTCTCCGATTTCAAGGATAGATACATCGAAAGTACCACCGCCTAAGTCGAATACAAGAACTTTTTCTGATTTTTCTTTTTCAAGACCGTAAGCAAGAGCTGCAGCAGTCGGTTCGTTTACGATACGTAAAACATCCAAGCCTGCAATTCTGCCTGCATCTTTAGTAGCCTGTCTTTGAGCATCGTTAAAGTAAGCAGGAACTGTGATTACAGCAGAAGTAACTTTTTCACCCAGATAGTTTGAAGCATCATCTGCAAGTTTTCTCAAAATCATAGCAGAAATTTCCTGCGGTGTGTAATCTTTCCCGTCAATGTTTACTTTGTAATCTTCGCCCATGTGTCTTTTGATAGAAGCTATTGTTTTATCAGGGTTCAAAATAGCCTGACGTTTAGCCAATTGTCCTACGAGTTTTTCACCTGTTTTAGAAAAACCTACGATAGAAGGGGTAGTTCTTGAACCTTCAGCATTGGCAATAACTGTCGGCTTACCGCCTTCCATGACTGCTACAACAGAGTTTGTTGTACCTAAGTCAATACCAATTGTTTTAGCCATAATTAATTATCTCCTTTACTATAAATTATTACCTTCCATTAATTATATTTATGTTATAACATCTTTTTTTTCAAATCTTAAAAAAATAAACAAAAAATTAATAATTGGCGAGCGGAGCCGCGAGCGAAAGCGAGAGTCGAACAACAATCACCGGAAACGTTGAGTTTTCGGTGTGTTGTGAGCGGTGGCGTTCAACGCGAGCCAATTCAGAATTGATTGAGCGAGCAAGACACCGAGCAGAGGCAGGAGAAATACGTAGTATTTCGACAGTTGAGCAATTATAAGCGGAAACCACGCTTTTCGCTTTAATTGCGAACGGTGCCGTTTAACGCGAGGAAAATTTTAATTGAGCGGAGCCGCGAGCGAAAGCGAGAGTCGAACAACAATCACCGGAAACGTTGAGTTTTCGGTGTTGTTGTGAGCGGTGGCGTTCAACGCGAGCCAATTCAGAATTGATTGAGCGAGCAAGACACCGGGCAGAGGCAGGAGAAATACATAGTATTTCGACAGTAATTATAAGCGGAAACCACGCTTTTCGCTTTAATTGCGAACGGTGCAGTTTAATGTAAGGAAAATTTTGATTTACAAAAGATGCAAACAAAATACACTTAATAAAAAGACGGGTGACCAGCCCGCCTTTTCTTCCGGCTATTCCAACACATCTTCCCCAGGCTCCACTCCGGGCAGACATACACCGAATTGACAGTTTGAATTATAATTATTTTCAGGAGGCAGACCTGCAGTATTTTCCTGTTCAGTATTTATTAATTCATCATAATAGGGTTTAAAATATTTGGGCTGAAACGCGTCAGTCCTTTGTATTTCCTGTAAGTTATCAGGGATAAGTCTCTGCTCAAGAGGTTTTGACTCCCAGTTTGACGAAGCTGTACAAACCCCGTCTGATATAGGACATACAGCATAAACAGGCAGCGATAAGCAGCTTAAGATAAATAACAATATATAATTTTTCATATTTTCCGGCCTTTCAAATTATTCCACATTATAAGCTTAACCGACAATGCAGAATTTTTCATTGCCGGAAAGTAGCAAAAATTTTTTTGTTTGTATTTTTTATGTCTATGATAAGGAGTTTTTATGAATAATATAAGTTTTCAGGGACATTCATCTTTAATATTAAATCCTAAAGCATATGACAAGGCAATAATAACAACAACAGGCGCATACAGGCATCTTGGAGTTAACAATAAATGTAAGCTTACTAACGGAAAAGTGTTTACTTCACAAGCAGATGCACAAAATCTTGCGGTTATTGTTAGAAATGAAAGAGATGGAATTATTAAACATATCCCCTTAAATGGAAAAATTCAACAGACTATTGATGAAATTGCCGGAAAGGTTGAAGAACTGAAATCTGCGGCCAAAGGTAAGCTGACAGCCTGGATAATCGGAGGAGAATCTGTTAAAAATCCTAACGGAGAAAAAACAGTCGAGGCTGTTAATAAAGTAGCTGACATAATTTGCGACAGACCTGACATTGATACATCAATTCTTGCAGGAAGCTTGAAAGGCTATGATAAATAGTTATTCATACAAAAAACAACTTTCTTGAAATTATTTTAGACAAAGTTTTAAAACCAAATTCTAAAACCCAAAAACCAGAAGCCGCAGATTTAGAAAAATATTTTGATATTGTTGAATTAAATAATACTGATTTGTCAACCATTATATAAATTTTTTTCTTGCTGTTTTTTCCAAAACTTCGCTGAATGGAATTATAGGCTCCATTTTATACCCGCAGTCATCTGAAAGTGCCCCGCCCATTGAAAATAATTCTTCCTGCGGATAACGCCTGCAAATTCCAGGGCGCGTTCTGTGAATTTTGCACTTATGAGTAACAGGATCTAAGTTCTGGCATTCAAATATTAAACCTATATCATCTTTGCCGATAACTTTCAGGTAGCTGTAAAAACGATGAAGATATTGAAGTTTTTCAAATTCTTTTTCATCCTGAACAACATGTTTGTAATGTTTTACATATATTTGAGTGCAGCATTTCCCGCAGGCTTTACACTTTCCTGTTCTGTAATACTTTCTTTTAAGTATCTTTGAGAGAAAAAATTTTTTCAGTTTTTCAAACATATAAACATAATATCATAAAGTTTTGTAAACTTTTTAAAAAGTTATGGCAAATATAAAAATTCAGGAGAATTATAAAAATTGTAAAAGTCATAAAATAACTACATAATATAAAACTATAACATAACCAAAATAACCAACCTTGACCTTGCTAATACAAGGTCTTTTTTTTACATATTTTAATCTTGATATTTATCAAATGGCAGGAAGCCCAAAAGGCAAGAGGACAGCCGATTTAGAAGATAGGAAGGTAGGAAGCTAAGAAGGTAGGCTGTTTTCAGTAAAAGGCTTATTTTCTAATTGTCGAAGTCTACCTTCTTGTATTGACAGAACAAATTCATGCAAGACCCAAATGGGGGATGGAACGGCTACGCTCCCCCTCTCTCATTGTGAGAGGGAGCAGCTCTTGACGAGCTTGCGAGTCATTAGAGATGCGGGTGAGGGTTTATTTAGAAGTTAAGAAGATAGGAAG
>CALVEO010000037.1 GCA_944326615.1 Candidatus Gastranaerophilales bacterium
TGGGCGATACGTGACTCGAACACGTGACCCTCACAACGTCAATGTGATGCGCTACCAACTGCGCTAATCGCCCATAATATCAATATATCACAAAAATTTGCATTTTTGTGAGGATGCGCTACCCCTCTCACAAAACAATTATCAATTGTTTTGTTCGGCAGAGTGCTAATCGCCCATGTTTTCAATGTTCATTTGTAAACTAATTATATCACGAACAAATTAAAAATGCATAGCATCTACCTGTTTTAACATATTTTGTATATCTTTCAACAATTCCGCTTCTATAAATATCAATTCCTGCTTTGTATAATCATCATTTTCATATTTTACTTTTGCAAGTTTCGATAAAACAATTTTGTTAAAGGATAAATAATCTGCGGTAAATTCAATAATATCTACGGCTCTATAAGGTACAGGTCTGTCATGAAGTCTCAATACAGCTCTGAATATTACAAGCAGCGTTTTTATGACATTATTCAACACCTTCTTCATTTCTCTGTCTGATTTTATATTCAGCAGAAAATTATTTTTATATTTTAATAACAAACTCTTTAACTCAGATTCACACTGCAGTCTTAAGAAATATTTATTAACTGGAATAGAAGGAACAAGGTCTTCTCCGTAAATAATACGGTAATTGTCTTTTATATCTGAATACTCAATTGCATAAACATCAAACGACGAATACCATTCATCTTTATTCATAATAACCGGAACAGGATTTTTTGCCTTTACCCATTTTTGAACAGGTTTTGCAATTTCATAAAGATTTTCAGCATTCAGGGTATTTGTAACAATCATGAGATTAAGATTATTTTTAGCATCTTCAACATTTGCTTTTGAGCCGAATGCAATAACTGAAACAAGGTTATCACCGAGTTTCGTTTTTAATTCTTCAATAAAATTGTCCAAATTTTTCATTTTTTTTACCCTTTCCGCTGATATCCGTTACACTTTTACTATTTCTGCCAGAGCCTGAGACTCCGCTATTATCCTTTCCGCTGACATTAATTACACTTGTATTATTTTTGCCGATGTCCGAGATGCCTTACTCTTTTCGTAAATCAATACTCTACCAACTGCCTGAACATCCGCTTCCGCCGAAGCCGCCACCGCCGCCAAATCCGCCAAAACTTCCGGAATTAAATCTTCCTCTTCTACGGAAAGGAGCAAGTAATAATGCAAGTAGCCAAGCCCACCATGGGATGTGTTCTTTTCTTGCAGAAGCCGCAGGTGGACAAATACCCTGCGTTCTAATTGTAACACCTTCTGCCTGAGCAACAGTTTGAGCTAATAAATAAGTGCCTCTTCTGATACCTCGTTCATAATCATTCTGTTTATAGTAAGGTAAAATATCTTTATTCATTATATTTTCAAGAGTACTTACTTTTATTTTTTTCTCAAGCCCTAATCCCTGCTCTATACGCATTCTTCTTTCAGATAATGCGGTCAAATAAACCATACCGTTATTTTTTCCGACAGCACCGAGCTTGTAAGAACGTCCGATATCAAGAGCAAGTTCCTCAACAGTTTTACCATTCAAAGAAGGCAGAGTAACAACTACCAAGTCCGCTCCTGATTTTTTCTGCAAATCCCAAAGCGTCATATTCAAGTCGTTTTCAACTTCAGGAGACAAAAGATTTGCTTCATCTGCAATAAAGCCGTTAAATTTTAACGTTATAGCATCAACTCTTGCAGACAATAAAATTAACAAAACTAAAACATATAACCAACTTTTCTTCACCATAAAAGATATTCTAGCAGTATATAAAAAATATGTCAATAGTCAATAAGAAAACTCAAATAATAAAAAAGGCGACACCCAGATTCGAACTGGGGGATAAGAGCTTTGCAGGCTCCTGCCTTACCACTTGGCCATGTCGCCTCAACCTGTTCTTATATGATAAAAAAGACATGATAAAAAGTCAAGGTATTGACAAACTATGCAATATCGTAAATAATACAAATATAGTTTTGAAAAATTTTTAGGAGGCAAAATTATGAATAGAGAAGAGCTGAGAATCGCCCCCCCCCCGCAAAGTCAGGTATAACAAGGGTTTGCGATTTTGTAGAATTTAAAAAGATACTAACATACTGTGGCACTAGGGCAGTAAGACTTTATTTAGAAGGTAGGAAGATAAGAAGGTATGAGGGTAGGATATTTACGTTAAAAGGCTTATTTTCTAATTGTCGAAGTCTACCTTCTTATTGTGATATAACAAGTTCATACAAGACGCAGGTATCGGGTGCAGCGACTACACTGCCGCAAAGGGGAGAAGGAATAAGTAACTATAATCAAATTATAGATGAAAATCGGCCCTCACCCCAACCCTCTCCCATAGGAGAGGGTGCGAAATCGACTTATTCACCTATTCACTTATTCTCTTATTCACCTCGTAAACGCTGCGCGTTCACTCTGGCTGAAGTTTTAATTACCTTAGGAATTATTGGTGTGGTAGCTGCTATGACTATGCCTTCTTTAATTCAAAGGCAAAAAGAAAAAGAATATGCGGCTAAACTTAAAAAATTCAACAGTATGATGAGTCAGGCTGTAATGATGGCTATTAATGAAGAAGGACCCATTGAAAATTGGGGCTTGACAAAATACGCAACAAGTGATGGCATGAGTGATGAAGAAATAGCAGATGCAAATGAATCAAGAAACAAGTTTTTTGAAATTTTATCTAAATATCTCAAAGTAGTAGAATACTGCCCGTATAATTCTACCTGTGAGGAATGGGATAGGCATTCGCTTGATGGAACGGCCTATGACAGTTTTCCTAAACGTATGGTGTTGGCTGATGGTACTATGATTAACGGAGTAACTATTCTTTCGCCGCAATGTAATAAAAATCTCGGAACTTCTACTTCTCTGCAGAATGTTTGCGGAGAATTCTTTGTCGACGTTAACGGAAAAAAAGGCCCCAATGCAACCGGTAAAGATGTATTTATGTTCTATTACACAAAATACGGGGTTACACCTGTTGGAACTAAAGAAGAAACAAATGCTACATTTGAGACTAAATGTAACCGAAAAATTGCAGATAAGCTAAACGGTTATGGATGTGCTGCATGGGTAATTTATAACGAAAATATGGATTATCTCCACTGTGATGATTTATCCTGGGATGGGAAAACCAGATGTAAATAACTATTTTTACATAAAAAGAACCGCTTTAAAAAGCGGTTCTTTTATTTTTTAATTTTAAGCAAACACTTACTTAGTTTCGTAGTAATCTCTTACAACACCTTCATAAGCATCTTTATAGATTGCCTTGATATCTTCCATCAACGGATATGCAGGGTTTGCACCTGTACACTGATCGTCGAATGCAAGTTCTACCATTTCGTCTAATTTAGCGTTGAAGTCGGCTTCAGATACACCGAAATCTTTGATAGAATTTGGCAGGTTGACTGCTTTCATAAGCTTGTCGATTGCTTCAATCAACAATTCAACTTTTTCATCGTCATTCTTTCCGCCTAATCCTAACTCGTCAGCAATCTGAGCGTATTTAGCTTTTGCATTCGGGAACTTGTACTGCGGGAAGATACATTGTTTTTTCGGACAGTCAACAGCATTGTACTTAATTACCTGTCTGATTAACAGTGCGTTTGCAACACCATGTGGTACATTAAACATAGCACCGAGTTTGTGAGCCATTGAGTGGCACAAACCTAAGAATGCGTTTGCAAATGCCATACCTGCAATTGTAGCCGCATAGTGCATTTTTTCTCTGGCAATCGGATCGTTTGCACCTTCAGACCAAGATCTTTCAAGATATCTGAATACTAATTTTGCAGCCTCCAGAGCATTTGAATTTGTGAAATTTGTAGCCATAGAAGATACATAAGCTTCGATTGAGTGAACAAGAGCATCGATACCTGATGCAGCTGTCAAACCTTTCGGCATACCGTCAACAAAGTTCGGGTCAATGATTGCCATGTTAGGAGTCAACGCATAATCAGCGATTGCATATTTTACGTGAGTTTCGTCATCTGTAATAATTGCAAACGGAGTAACTTCCGATCCTGTACCTGAAGTTGTCGGAATAGCAACCATAGTAGCTTTTTTACCCAGTTCAGGAATACGGCATATTCTCTTTCTGATATCCATAAATCTCATTGAAATATCTTCAAATACTGTATCAGGCTGTTCATACATCAACCACATAATCTTAGCAGCATCCATCGGAGAACCTCCGCCAAGTGAAATAATTACATCAGGTTCATAAGGTCTGATGATTTCCATAGCCTGATTAATTGTTGATAATGTAGGATCAGGTTTTACATCAAAGAATATCTGGTGATCAATGCCTACTTCATCCAAAACATTAACAATATGATCTACTGCACCTGAGTTAAATAAGAATCTGTCAGTTACAATAAAGGCACGTTTTTTGCCTTGAAGTTCACGAAGAGCAAGGTCAACTGCACCTCTTTTGAAGTAAACTTTCGGCGGAACTTTAAACCATAGCATGTTTTCTCTCCTTTCTGCAACTGTTTTGTAGTTCAATAAGTTTTCAACACCGATGTTACCTGAAACGGCGTTTTTACCCCATGAACCGCAGCCGAGTGAAAGAGACGGTTCAAGTTTAAAGTTATACAAATCACCGATACCGCCCTGAGCAGAAGGTGAGTTAATCAAAACTCTGCAAGCGGGCATTTTTTCAGAAAATTTATCAATTCTTTCCTGATGACGTGTATCAGTATAAAGGTCAGCAGAGTGGCCTGCGCCGCCTTTTGAAACAAGTTCGTAAGCCATTTCTGAAGCTTCTTCAAAATCTTTTGCTCTATACATGGTTAAAATCGGCGATAATTTTTCTCTTGAGAACGGATCTTCCCAATCAACAGAAGGTCTTTCTGCAAGAAGTAATTTAGCAGTGGAAGGGACTTTAAATCCTGCAAGTTCTGCAATTCTGTGTGCGCTCTGGCCTACGATGTCAGGATGAGCTGTTCCGCGTTTCGGATCAATGAACGGAAGATCTATTAATTTCTTTTCATCAGACGGAGTCAAAAGATGAGCCCCTCTGTAGATGAATTCTTTTTTAACTTCTTCGTAAACTTCATCAACAACGATTACAGATTGTTCAGAAGCACAAATCATACCGTTATCAAAAGTCTTTGACATAATGATTGAAGAAACAGCCATTTTAATATCAGCAGTTTCATCAATAACAGCAGAAGCATTACCCGGGCCTACACCCAAAGCAGGGTTGCCTGAAGAATATGCAGCTTTAACCATTCCCGGACCGCCTGTTGCCAGAATACAAGAAATTGATTCGTGTTTCATCAACTGGTTAGACAGTTCAATAGACGGAACATCAATCCAGCCTATGATATCTTCCGGAGCGCCGGCTTTAACTGCTGCTTCCAGAACTAATTTAGCGGCAGCAATAGTGCAGGCTTTTGCTCTCGGGTGCGGTGAAAAGATTATTCCGTTTCTTGTTTTCAGAGCAATTAATGATTTGAAAATTGCGGTAGAAGTCGGGTTTGTAGTAGGAACAATACCTGCAATAACTCCAAGAGGTTCTGCAACAATTTTAATTCCGTTAGTTTTGTCTTCTTTAATAATACCGCAGGTCTTAGCGTTTTTATGTTTGTTATAAATGTATTCTGATGCAAAGTGGTTTTTAATAATTTTGTCTTCCAAAACACCCATACCTGTTTCTTCAACAGCCATTCTTGCAAGAGGAATACGTGCTTTGTCAGCAGCAGTAGCAGCTGCTTTAAAGATTGCGTCAACCTGTTCTTGAGAATAATTTGAATAAATCTTTTGAGCTTTCTTAACTCTTTCGATTAACAATTCCAATTGTTCAGCGGTTTCAACTTTGCTTGAATCGCTTTTTAAAGCTTTTTCAAGGTTTTCAACCGTTTTTTTGCTTTTTGTTGTCATAAATTTATATCTCCTTTGTTAATTGTGATTTATTTCACAATTACATTATAGAATAAAGTTATTTTAAAAGCAAGTGTATTTTTTACAATCTTTATACAAACTTAATATTTTGATAAAGAATGTTATTGGAATATTTCCCTCTCTTGGGAGAGGGATAAAGGGAGAGGGTTTTGTTATGCGGGAACTATGCGTCCCCGCACCCCGCACCAAATATTCTTTTTCTTTTTTGCGATGAAAAGAAAAAGAATATTGGATAAGAAAAAGAAACACGCTGACCGTTTAATTACTGCTAAACTCAACCTGAAACGAGTGAACTCGCTATATGACATTTTTGAACTTGTTTCAGAATCAAATCTTTTTACCGCTCAAACAGCACTCGTTCTGTTGTTGTTTCGTTAAGCAGTAATTGTCGAAAATATTTCGTGCGCTTTAGCGCACCTTATAGACTTATTATCTTATTATCTTATTCACCTATTCACTTACAATAATATTTTTATGTAAAGAATATTTACAACAACACGATAATATAATATATTAATATTATGAACTTCTTTCAAAAAATCGTTTATTTCTTTTTAGAGCAGCAGGAAAAAGCGCTTAGTAAAAAGCTTAACAGACATTTAAAGGTCTCAAGCAGCAATTCGACTTCTAAAACAGTGCTTTCAAAAGGCGTAACCATGACTCTGTCTGCTGAAACCGAGAAAAAGAAAGAACTTGTCAAACAAAATGTTTCAGATATTGTTAAAGGCTGTAATAATGACCCTGCAAAGCTTTTAGCCTATATAGAAACAAAAGGGACTAAAGTTATAAAATTAGACAATGCTGATAAAGTATTGTCTGTCATTAACGAAGAAGAAGGCCTTATAACTGCTCTTGAAGGCATTGAAGCCCTTTATATTAATATAGTAACGGAATCAGGATTTTCTTTTAAATCTAAGCCGATGTTTATTATGAGAAACGGAGAAATAGATCCTTATTATATGGTACACCAGTTTTATAAATGGTATTCGTTATATATGGGACTTCCCGGGTTTGATTTTATGTCGCAGAAGCTGTTTAAAATTGCCTTAAACTCAGATCCTTCAATGCTTTCTAATCTTAACCTTGATGAAATGACAGGCTTGAAAGAAGCTATTGCCAGAGACAGCGAAGCGACAAGCTTTGCACTGGAACTTGCGAAATCAAAAGACGGCGCAAGAAATGTTCTTGAAAAAATCAAAAATGACGGCGGAGCAAATATTTAAGTTATCTTAAATATTTATTGCTTTTAAGATTTATCTATTAAATTACTTTTTAGTTCATCTAAATTTTTTGCATTCTCAATTACATTCCTTACCTCCTTTAATTTATTTTCCACTACATTTGCTGCTGCCCTTTCTTGCGGAGATAGAACATTTGTAAGATTTTTCTCCATTTTTTTGATGAATTCATCTGTCGGAGCACCGTCTTTCAAAAACGGTTTTGTTAAATAACCTGCTGCGACACCTGCACCTGCACCCAATACAGCACCTGATGCTGTGTAAAGAGCTGTATTGTTTGAATTGTTTACACTATCTACTGACATTTTTGTTTTTCCTTTCTTTTGTTTTACCTACATTTCTATAAAAACAAAAGTAGCAAAAAACTTGCTATAGGCGCAATACATCCTATCCTATCCTATCTTATGAGGATTATATCAAGGGTTTCAGCCTTTTTAAATTTATCTTTACATTTTGTTACATATTGGTTATTTTACAATTTTATGAATTAACAGATACTAATTTGAAGATAAGAGAGTAAAAATGCAGATTTAAATCTGTCATCGCGCACCATGTTGCGCGATCTTAAACAACAAAAAGAGATCGCGGAATAAATCCGCGATGACATAGAGCTCTTTAATTCTACTCCTACTTAATCTACCGCCGTTCAATCGTCTTTCAAAGAAAAACCTTAACCAACATGCAGATCATAAAGATACATGATAGGACTATTATTTACTCTGTTGCAAAACGGAAATCTTCAGTCCAGGTTTTAAAACCGCCTTCCAAAAGCATAACAGGATAACCGTATTCGGCAAGAATTAAACAAGCTTCCGCCCCAAGATGACACTGCTCGTTGTAACAATAAACTACCGTTATTTCATCTTTTGAAAGTTTGTCTGTGTTGTCCGCAAGTTCTTCTTTAGGAATAGAAACAGCAGAAGGAATATGTGCTATTTCATAATCCGATGCAAGCCTTACATCAACAAGCTTTACAAGATTTTGTTCCATTAAGTCTTTTAATTCAACCGGCCCTAAAGTAAAAGCAAGCATATTTAAGAAAAAAGAGCGTGCTTTATCTGAATTAAAACGTATTTCTCTGATTTTTTCGTTCATAAATGAATATCCTTTCTGTTTTTACACAGAAAGGATAAATCAAACTGAAAAATAAATACTTAACAACATGGTTATAATCTATGAAGTAAGTTTCTATTGTGTGGGGTAATTTGACAAAAGCAGCCTTGCCTGAACACTATCCTAAGAAAGATATATGTTTCGGGCTTTTGCTAGCTCTGTCATAGTCAGGTGAAAATAGTATATTATAAGTCTTGCGAAGCTTAGCGCCTAATGCGTTAAGCATATTCGGATTTTGAACCATATCAGCTCTTTGAGAGCGGTTAAGGTCATTTTCGAAATTAATTTTCGCATTTGGATTTTGTAACGATAAAATCGCTACACTCGGGGTTATATTATTAAGATTTCCTTCACCGAAAGAAATCGGTTTTACAGTATTAAATTTTACAGGATTAATAGTTATCATTTTATTCCTCCTCTCTTGAGGTTTGTTATTAAGTGTTCATTCAACACTTCATCTAACACTTTTAATATAAACTATAAAAATTAATTTGTCAACCCCTCGTATAAACTTTTATTAAGCAAGCCTTAAAATATTGATTTTTACCGCCTTTTTAGATAAAGTGCAAAATGTACACTTATTCATCTGATTAATTATTTTTTGTTAATTTATTTCTAAAAAAGCATGCTTGATTTATTATTTTTTAATAAATTTCTCTATAGTACATTTATTAGCCAAATGGGTAATTGTAAAAATGACACTTATTATGTTAAATATAATTAATCTTTTTCATACTTCCAGCTATTCTTAATTCCAACCGGAGCTTTAGCACAAAAGGATTATATCCGTTAAATGCTTATAGCTCCTTTTTTTGAATGTAAACGCTGCGCGTTTTTTAGTGAAGTGTGATAGAGTGAAGAGCATTTCCCTCTCCCTTGCAGAAGAAGGAGAGCCTGCCGCTATACATGTCACATTTTCTTACAATGGCAGAACAAGCTTATGCAAAAATCAAATGGGGCTACATTACCCCTCCCCGAATGGGGATGGCTGAGGTGGGGTACAAGTCAGAAGAACAGAGGAACAGATGGCAGGAAGGCAGGCTGATTACAGAAGTTATTTTTGTGCGCAGCACAGATTATAGTTTTCTTTTCAATATCACCCACCCCTTTACTTCCCCTCCCCTCAAGGGAGGGGAAAACATAACCGTTCGTCACACAGTTTTTAGCTTTAGATGACTATTGCTCATTCCCTCCCCAAAAGGGGAGGGATATGGTGGGGTACGATTTGGAAGATAAGAGGGTAGGAGAATAGGAAGATAAGCTTTTTACCGTAAATAAGCCTACCTTCTTAGCTTCCTATCTTCCTAACTTCTAAATCCGCTTATCCTCCTGACATCCGGTCCTCTGTCTGCCAAACAGCCTACCCTCATATCTACCTTCTTAGCTTCCAAATAAAATCTTTCAGCCTTAATGCCACAAGAGATTAGTATCTTATAAAAAATTATAAATTCGGTAAATCGCCTTTAACATCAGCTACTTCATTACCGTCAAGCCCGAAAACTTTATGCAGAGCTTTGACTGCACGTTCAGCATCTGATTTGTCAACAAGACAGCTTATTTTAATCTCACTTGTTGATATCATCCTGATATTAACACCTAAATCAGCCAGCGTCTCAAACATAGCAGATGCAACACCGGGGCGGTCAATCATGCCTGCACCCACAATAGATACCTTTGCGATATTTTCATCTACCTGAATTTCTCCAACCGCATTAATTTCAGTTTTAAGCGCATTCAATGCAGCAACTGTCTTAGGCAAATCACAGGCGTCAACAGTAAAAGCAATATCATTTGTGTTTGAAACTTTTCTTGCGTATGATTGAATAATCATATCTACAGATATATTTTCTTTAGCCAGCCTGCTGAAAAGTTTTGCAGCAACACCGGGTTTATCAGGGACATCGCATACTACAATTCTCGCCTGAGACAAATCTTGCGCAACACCTGCTACTGGTTTATTAATCTCCATTTTATCAACTCCTAAAATTAAAGTGCCCAAATTATCAAGTTTAAAACTGCTTCTTACACGCATTGGTACATTGTAAATCTTTGCTGTTTCAACACTTCGCGGATGAAGGACATTTGCACCTGCATGAGCAAGTTCCAGCATTTCTTCATAAGAAATTTCGTCAAGTCTTGAAGCATTAGGAACAACTCTTGGATCTGTTGTATAAACACCTTCAACATCAGTATAAATATCGCATCTTTCAGCATTCAATGCAGCTGCGAGAGCCACAGCGGAGGTGTCTGACCCGCCTCTGCCAAGCGTTGTAATCTCCCCGTCTTCTGTTACTCCCTGAAAACCAGCAACTACAATAATTTTGCCATCTTTTAAATTCTTTTTTAATTTATCTGTTTTTATATCAATAATTCTGGCTTTTGAATGAACATTTTCAGTCATAATGCCTATTTGCATAGCATTAAAACTCACTGCATCATATCCTTGAGCCTGTATAGCCATTGTTAAAAGGGCAATAGAAACGCATTCTCCGGTCGATAAAAGCATGTCCATTTCTCTGGCTGATGGATTGGGAGATAAATCTTTTGCCATTTTGACCAGGTAATCAGTGGTGTGTCCCATTGCGGAAACTACCACTACCACATCATTTCCCTTTTCTTTTTCCCTAATTACAGTCTTTGCGACATTTTTTATTTTATCTGTATCGGCAACAGATGTGCCGCCGAATTTTTGAACAATAACTTTTCTCAAGTCCTATTTTCTTTCTTCCGCATGGTTCAAAAGCATTGTTAATTCTTGCTTTTGTTCAGGGTATTTAAACAAATCCGGATTGATTTTTTCTATCTTTTCAGCAACCGAAAGTGTTTCTTTTACATTATATTCATAAACGTTATTTTTGACAAGTATGTAACTTACATAAAACATCAAATTTAATAATTCAATATTTTCACTGTCTGCTTTCAAAGCTTTACGCAATTTTCGCTGGGCATCAGCGTATTCTTCTTGTGAAATCAGATATTTTGCATACGACAAAAATGCCTGAACATAAGTCGGATTTAATCTTACGGCATTTTCATAGCTGTCTCTGACCTTTGTATCATTTCCCAGTCTTTCATAACATTTTGCAAGATAATATTCATTAACGGGGTCTTCATCATCAACTCTTAAAAGCTCCATAGCCTTTTCCGTATCATTATCTTCATAAGCAATAACGGCAAGAGCCTGCTTTACTGTTTTATTTTCGGGTTCTTTATCCATAACCTTCTGCAGCAGAGGCTTTGCTTCTTCAAATTCATTTCTTGAAACACAACAAAGACCTAAATTTGCAAGTGTTTCAATATTCTCAGGCTCCATTTCTGCAGATTTTAACAATTTAGCTTTTGCATCGTCATATTTACCGAATTTTTCCAAAGATTTTCCCCATTCAAGATAAAGTGCAGGATTTTCAAGTCCCTCTTCCCCGGCTGATGAAAAATATTTTTGAGAATTTTCAAAATCGTATTTCTGAGTATAAATCTGCCCGAGAAGAATATATGAAGGGAGCATTTTTTTGTTAAAATCCAGAGATTTTTTAGCGTAATGAATTGCGCTTTCATAGTCATTTTTTATTGCTTTAAGTCTTGCAAATTCAAATGTATTATTGGCATTAGGACTTACATTGGCAAGGAATGTAAGCTTCATCTCGGCTTTATCATACATTTCAAGTTTAATTTCCATAACCGCACAGAGAAATATTGCCGTAAAATTATATTTATTATATTTTGCAGCTTCAACAAATTTGTCATGTGCCTCAGGAAATTTGTTAAGCTTCATCAGAGCCATACCCCAGCCGGTATATGTATCGCTGTTTCCAGCGTGCACTCTGTTCGCATTTTCGAAAGATTTTTCGGCATTTTCATATTTTTTTATTGTCATAAGTGCAAATCCGAGCCTCTGCCAGATAATTTTGTCCTGCGGGTTTAAGTCAGCAGAAGTTTGATACGCCTCAACACTATTCACAAAATCTCCGAGTTTTTCGTAAACAGAACCCAGATATTTATATACAAGCGCATCTTTTTGCGGAAGTTCAAGAGCTTCAAGAAGAATATTTTTTGCATCTTCATACTTATTTTTTTCAATCAATACCTTTGCTCTGTTAACATAGGTATATGAAGGAAGTGATTGAATTACCGTTTCTTCTTTAAATTTATCAATAGAACTGCTTAAATATTTTATTTTTTCAACAATATTTTTTAACCAATCAGACAATCTGCCACCTCTCTGAAAGCTCCATTTCCAGCTGTATTTTCAGTAATTTGAATATCTTTTACCGCTTTAACTTTTTCAACAGAATGCGGGACGGTTATTTTATATTTTGCGAACTCCAAACATTCTATATCATTAACATCATCACCTATATATAAAAATTCTTCCTTTGAAAGTTTGTATTTTTCAATAATACTTTTTAAAACGTCTATTTTTATACGAATATTTTGATGCACTTCTTCAATCCGGAACTTTTTGGCCATAATTTCAATTGCTGAATTCTTTTCACCTGATATAATCCCTATCATAAAGTTATTTTTTCTTAACAAAGAAAATGCCATAATATCTTTAAAGTTTAAACGTCTTGTCATCGAAAAATTATCCCCGATATAAACACAATTATCGGTAATAACTCCGTCAAAATCAGTTATCACCATTTTAATAGTTCGCGGTAATTTTAACTTTCCCATATACAAAAAATCCCTTATCTGCTATAATTGTACCATAAAAAAGAGGGAGAACACAAATGCTCTGGTATTTATTAAATTTAAGCATCATTATTGTATTCATAATTCTGTTTTTAATAACGCGGCAGACAAATAAGCGCTGGTCAAAAATTAATGATTATCTCGGCATGGTAACAAATACAGTAAATTCTGTCAGATACGGAAATCTTTCAACCAAAATAGAAGAAATTAACCACCCGACATATCAAAATGTTACAGACAGTATTAACAGAATGGTTGAAACTTTAAATGACAGAGAAAAAATGATTGTTGAATATCAGGCAGAATTGATGCGTCAGAACAAACTTCTGGAATCTGTAATTAATTCACTCTCTGACGGAATTCTGATAATTAGCGATAAATATAATATTTTAAGAGTTACTCCTCAGGTAAGCGAATGGTTTGGAGCAAAGGGGCAGGAAATCATTGGCACAAATATATTTGACTACATACAAATAAGCGATGATACTCCTTTAGAACGCCTGAAAAATAAAGATGTTTTTATCAAACATACTCCAACAAACAACTTTGTAATGCATACCATAAAATTATCTCTTGATGATGACAAAAAACGTTATGTAATTTTAATAAAAGACGTTACAAATGAAAGGGAAATAGAAACCCTTAAAGAAGATTTTGTAGCCACGCTGACTCATGATCTGAAAGTTCCTATTGTTGCAGAATCAAATATTATAAATTTTCTCCTTAATGGAACATTTGGAGAAATTACAGACAAGCAGCAGGTTGCTCTTTTGAATATGAAAAAATCAAATGAAGAACTTGTCGAGCTTGTTCAAATAATCCTTGAAACATATAAAATTAAAGAGACAGGCATAAAACTCCTTAAAGAAAATATTATGCTTAACAAATTTATAGCAGATATAGTAGACAGCACACAGCCTATAGCAAACAGCTCGGGAATTACAATATATTTTACTCCCACAAGAGATATAAAAGTTACTGCAGATCGTATGCAACTTGAAAGAGTAATAAAAAATTTAATTTCAAACGCAATATCGCACAGCAATACAAAAGACAAAATTGATATAACTACAGGAGAAATCCCCGGCTATATAACAATTTCCGTAATTGATTACGGACAGGGAATTCCCGCGAAAGAATTAAAACTTATCTTTAACAAATATTACTCCGCCGCAAAAAAATTCCGAAAAATAGGAACAGGCTTAGGCCTTTATCTTTCACAACAAATAATAAAATCACATGGCGGAGAAATTACTGTTAACAGCGAGGAAAATGTAAGAACTGAATTCTGTATTAAGCTGCCTATGTGAATAAATATGAAGCTTGACAAAACTTAAAAAATCGTAAATAATAAAGAAAAAAGTCAGGAGGATGAAAAATGATGTATAGAGAAGCTTTGAATTGCCCCCCCCCCGCAAGCATAGCCGCTTAACCCGCGACATTAGGGCGTTTTCAGGTTTTAAATTTTATTTAGGGGATCTTAATATAACTGTCATTCTGAACTTGTTTCAGAAGTTTGTTATTCAAAAATTAGGGGTTGATACTGGATGTTTTAAAAATAGCAGACGGTGGATCGGATGTCAGGAGGTCAAGCTATTATCTGTGCTGCGCACTAAAATTACTTCTGTAATAAGCCTTACATCTTGCCTTCCGAACCTCTGTTCTTCAGATTGTTACCCACCCCAGCCCTCCCTAATCAGGGAGGGAGCATGTTCACGTAAATCCTTTCTACAAGCTAATAGTTGTCATTGCGAGCGACAGAATGGAGCGTCGCAATCTCATAATTTATATAATATTAATGAGATTACTACGTCGAATGCTTCGCATTCTCCTCGTAATGACATGAAAGATTCATGCAAACCTCAAGTGTTGGATGGAACGGCTACGTTCCCTCGTAATGACATAGAAAGTTTATGCAGAACTCAGATGGCGGGTGCAGCGGCTACGCTGCCGCAAAGGGGAGAAGGAATAAGTAACTACAATCAAATTATATATAATAATCAGCCCTCAACCCAACCCTCTCCCACAGGAGAGGAAGTAAGTAATTATAAGATGCTGAAACAAGTTCAGCATGACACTAATTCCTCGAAACGAACTTATTCACCTATTCACTTATTCTCTTATTCACCTTGTAAACGCTGCGCGTTTACATTAGCGGAGGTTTTGATCACCTTAGGTATTATCGGCGTGGTAGCTGCTATGACTATGCCGACTCTTATCAACAGCACTCAAAAACAGGAACTTGTCGCACAATACAAAAAAACATATTCTGTTCTCTCACAGGCTTATATGATGTTATTGAACGATAACGGAGGCTCTTTAGAAGGGGTATTTACATCAAGTAACAGTTACATTGATGTGTTTTCTAAATACATCAAAGATGTCAAAACTTGCAGAACTAATGAAGAAGTAACCAGATGTTATCTTGATTCTTTTAAAACTCTTAACGGGGATGTTGTGAATAGTGATGTAGGTTCAACACTTACAACACCCGATGGGGCAATATTGCTATTTTATCACATAAACAACAGCTGTATAGGAACTACAGAACTTGATAAGCCTATAGGTTGTGGAAGAATTCGTGTTGATGTCAATGGTACCAAAAAGCCCAACACTGTAGGGTATGACATTTTTGATTTCTATATTACTCAAAACGGAATTATACCAAGAGGACATGAAGATACAACGGCAGAAGAAGATGCAATAAACGGCTGGGGCAGAGGCATTACAATTCTAACCAAAGGAAAAATTGATTATTAAATCTTTTTACAGGCTGAAATTAAAATTCAGAATAATCACAATTTCCTCATTAAAAAATTCTTTCGGGAAAGGTTTAAAAGGTGCAGCAGATTTAATAGCTGTGCCTGCATTTTCATCAAGCATCTTGATTTTAGAAGATCTCAATATTTTACATCTTTTAACCGTACCGTCTTTATTAAGCGTCAGAGCCATTTGAACAAGCAGGTCTTTCTGGCCTTTTGCAAGAATATCAATTTGTTTTCTTGGTGGAACTTTCCAGTGTTTAATTACTTTTTCCTTGACTTCTTTCACATATGGTGCATAATCAATATATTTACCCTGTGAACTGAAAATAAAAGATTCATTGTCAGATACAAAAACTTGTACGGCATGCAAATTCCCTGCCGGATAATCATAAATTATCCGGCATTTCATAAGCTCAGGCCGCCTGAATGATACATACTTTAATTCATTTGTATCTGTATTATAAATAAGCTCTGCCCCGTTGTATTTGACATAATGGTATGCTTTGTTCTGTGTGCCGTCATCTTTTATAAGCGTAAAATCATGATAATACTTTGGGTATTTATCCGTTTTGATAACTAGTCTAATCTTGCTGAAAATAACAGCAAGAGTTTCATTAACCCTTTCATAGCTTGTACTTTGCGAAGCCTGCAAAAATTCAGGTTCAATCTTTACATACTTTGAAGAAGCCATAACACTTGATGACATTAATAAAAGTATTGAACACAAAATAAGTAACTTTTTCATAACCTAACTCCTGAAAAAATTTTATCATAAACATAGAAATATTAATAATTTCTGTCATTCTTAAGCATTTTTTATTTAAGAAATGTAAAATATAAACTAAAAATCATAAAGTTAAATAAAAATTTTCCGTAAATAATTTTGTGAACAATATTGACTTTTGTCAAAAAATAATTAAAAGGAGTAGAAAGCAGAAAATTGAAAGGATGCAGGTATGACATCAATCAGTTCCATTGGATCTGCCGCTGCCTCACTATCAACAAACAAAATTGAAGAATTAAGTTCTTCAACAAAACAAAAGCTTGAAGCTTTAGGAATTGATCCGACAACAGTGACATCTGAGGCTCAGGCTCAAAGCTTGATTGCACAGGCAGAGGCGACAAAGCATCAGCAAAATTCAGGACAACAGCAAGGAGGTAATTCATCAGAACAAGAGCTCCTGTCAGAAGCAAAAGATCTTGCTTCAAAAGTCGGTGCAGCTGTATCATCAAATGATACGCTTGACGATATTATTGACAATATCGCAGAAGAAATTCAAATTATGCTGAATTCAGGCGACCAGTCACAAATATCACAGGCACAAGGTTATCAGGCACAACTGGCAGAAATTTCTGACAGAGCAGACTCTATTCAAACAACACAACAGAATATTTTTAATGCAATGAATATGGTTTCTATAAGCAACAAATACGCTTTGGGTTTATAAAAATATATTCAAAGACTAAAAACTAAAGGTTAAAACAATTTGAAAAGGCTTTCATTGAAATGAAAGCCTTTTGAGTATATTCACCAGGGATAATCATTTTTAATTTCCCAACCATCCATCATTATAAGCGCAGTACACCAAAAGCCCTTTTTATCCTTATTACAGGCATAAGATTTCGTACCTGTCAGCATATCTCTATCGTATTGTGAAAAATTTTGTTCTTCTCCAAAACTATCAATAGAACTAAAACTTCCAAAACCAAATGGTACAATACCATCATATTTTGTAATCCAAAAAACAAATAAATCTTTGCCTGCAGTGTTAGGTCTCTTTAAACCATTAATATCTATTGCAATTGCCTTTGCATCAGAGCGCGGACTTCTTGAAAGCATTAATAAACTCCCGTCCGCAATATAGGTAATGTATGAATTCCCAGTGCATAAATCTTCTGTGCAGTTAGCGCCATTAAGATATTTATACTCTATATTCTGCCCGCTAATTGTTGAACTATTTATAGTTATAAATTGTGACAGATATTCTAAAAAAAACTTTTCACCCGTCAAAGAAAAATTCCAGTATTGTACATCTCCATTGCTTAGTTCCGATAATTTTACCGCCTGAGAAAGATTTGTATAAGCTTTTTTAAGACTCGCAACAGTTTGTTTTTTTTGATAATTTGCGATTAGTGCAGGCATAGTCATAGCAGCCACCACCCCGATAACTCCAAGGGTAATTAAAACCTCCGCAAGAGTGAATGCGACCAGACGAGACATATTAGGGGCATGTGTGTACATAGCACTCTTTGCAAGTTTAAACCCTTTTCTACTCATACATCCTCCTTTATGTAAATAACTGTTATGTATTTCGTTATCATATTCAAACAACGTTCCTTTATACTAACGCATTTTACATTAACAAATTAAACATGTCAATATAGTTACACAGGAAAAATTATGCGTGTAAAAAAAGATATAAAAATGCTTTTGCTTGAAAACGACATGTCAATAACTGATATGGCAAAAAAAATGTCTGAACGGACAGGTAAACATTACTCCCGTTCAAATATTTCACAGAAACTTATACGTGGAACGCTTAAATATGAAGAAGCACTACTTATTGGTGAAATTTTAGGCTATGATTTAAAATTTGTAAGGGTAAAACCTTATATTTAGGCGTTATCAATTTGTTTAATCACTTTGCAAGGTACACCAGCAGCAATAACATTTGAGGGAATATCTTTTGTAACAACACTTCCTGCACCTATAACGACATTATCGCCTACTGTTACTCCGGGCATTACGCAGACATGCCCGCCTATCCAGACATTGCTGCCTACTATTATCGGCTTTGCATACTCTAATCCTGCATTTCTTTGTTTTACATCAACGGGATGTCCTGCGGTATAAAATCCGCAAAATGGTCCGATAAATACGTTATCGCCGAATTTAACTTTTGCGGGATCAAGAATTACGCAGTTGTGATTTGAATAAAAATTTTCTCCGATTTCTATATTGTAACCGTAATCACACCAAAAATCCTGCTCTATCCAAAAATTCTCTCCTGTTTTACCAAGGATTTTCTTTAATAAAGATTTCCTTTCCCCAGTCTTATCAGGAGACAGGTCATTATATTGTTTACACAAACATTTGCATTTTATTCTTTCATCAGCAAGTTCTTTATCGTAATTTGCATCATACAATAGACCTTTTAACATTTTTTCTTTTCCATTCATTTTTCAAATCCTCTAACCTTGCTTCTTCCGTTTCTATCTATTAAAACTCTTACAAGCGCTCCGTTTTGCAAATCATTTTCCAGTTCTTTTCCGGTACCTTCTTTGACGTAATAACTTTCAATGCCAAAGTTTATGCATCTTCCGGTTTTAAAAAACGGAGTAGTTGTATTGCATCTGCCTGTTTTCCCTTTAATAAATGTTCCGCCGGAAGGTTTATTATAAGTAATTTTATTGAGATGAGCAATATTATTGCTATCAATATCTAAACTTACATAAACCTGTTCATTATAACCGAATTTGTATTCTTTTGGAATTTGAGCAATTTTATAGTTTAAAATCACATAATCACCCAACAGCAAATCTCTCGGGTCAACAGGCACAGTTTCCAGCAAAACTTCCCAGCCTGTACGCATAATTATTTCCTGTGCAAATACAAAGGCGCATATTATAAACATCCATAAACAAACAATTATAACCGCTGATTTTTTCAAGACTGTTCACCCTTTCCGGTAACTTTTTTTCTTTGTTTTTCCAAAAATAATCCCAGTGC
>CALVEO010000038.1 GCA_944326615.1 Candidatus Gastranaerophilales bacterium
TAGTAATTCAGGTCCTAAGGAAGATTCAGCCTGGGCTCAAAGTGATGATGTTGTTGAGCGTATTTTTATTGGCAGTAGATCTAAATTTGACGGCGGTACTGCCGTTTTAGAAGTACATAATGATGCAACAGAGGAAGGAAAGTTACTGCAATATGGCGACATTAATAAAACAGCAGTAGTCGTTCATGGGGCATTGGTTGTAACCGGTCCTATTTATAACCGGGTAAAATATGAGAATAAAGACCAGAATTATGATTGGCGCTTATTAGAACAAAAATGGACTTATGCCGGAGCGGTGGGAGACGAGGAAGGTTCTGCAGTTTGGGCACATGGTACTACAGGTCCATTTTACAAAGATTATATTAATGATGTAAGTAGCTCCGACCGCCGCTTGAAATACGTAGGCAAAGAAAGCAGTGCAGGGCTAGACAAAATCCGTCAGTTAAAGGTGTTTAATTACACCTTCAAAAAAGACGAAAAGAAAACACCTCATGTCGGCGTAATCGCCCAGGACTTGCAAAAAGTTTTCCCTGATGCTGTAAAAAAAGGTGTTGACGGCTTTTTGACCATTCGTATGGAAGACATGTTCTATGCAGTAATCAACGCAATAAAAGAACTTGATATTAAGTATCAGGCACAGGAAAAACGTATTAATGAACTAGAGAAACGAATAGACAAATTAGAAGCAAAAATTAAGTAGATGCTCTATTCTTTTTGAAGTAAAGGGGTGGGTGAAAATTCTATTGTAAACAACAAATTGCCACCCATCCTAACCTTCCCTATCTAGGAAAGGAACCAATTGTACTTTGACAATTAAAAGTTAACGCTCCCCCTCCCTAGATGGAGGGCTGTGGAGAGGGTTAGCAGAAGCTAAGAGGGTAGGAGGGTATGAAGATAAGCCTTTTACTGTAAATAGCCTACCTTCCTATCTTCCCACCTTCTTACCTTCTAAATCCGCTTGCCTTCCTGACCTCCGGTCCTCCGTCTGCCAAACAGCCCTACCTTCCTAACTTCTAAATCCGCTTGCTTTGCAGGCTCCTAAAAAATTTCATACTAAAGATAAGCGCAAAGCGTAACATCCGCTTGTGTTGGATTACGCGGTCCGCTTAACTTTCATTCCTTCTCCCGTCTTTTCGACGGGAGTTTTCCTTTGGTTAAGTATACAGATTATTACAAATTAATTTTTACAAGTGATGGTTCTATCAATTTGTAAAAATAAGTGTCTATATCTGAATATATTGAGATATTTACAATATAAGGTATCCGGCTTTCATTAAATTCTCTTTTTAATTTTTCTATAATGGAATAAGGCACTTCTGTATCATTTTTCAGTAAAATATCAAGGTCAGATGACGCTGTAAAATCTCCTTTAACCCTTGAGCCGTAATAGTAAAATTCGTAAGGATATTTTTGTAAAATGTCTTTTATTATTTGTTCTTCTTTTTCTGTAATACCTTTAATCATCGGTTAAAATTTTTTCTAAATTCGTAATTAAAAATGCTGTATCTTCTATAAAATTTGGAATTATGTCAACAATAGGATATGTCTTATCAATATTATATTCATGTGCGGTAATATTTCGTTTTTCTCTGTAGTCAACCCAGTTTTCAAAATTATTTATTAAACCGAGACCGTACATCTCTCTGAAAATATTATTTATTGTTAAATCTTTTTCTGTTTTGTCGTATTCTTTTTTCAGGAATTTATTCATTATTTTTTTAGCTGTTTCATAAGTATATTCAAACCGTTTAACGCAGGAATCTTTAATATATGTTTTTAACTTTTCGTCCTGCTGTTCTGTCAAATCATGATAACATTCTTTGAGAGTTGAAAGGCTGTTTTTAAAGTTAGATAAATCTAATTCAGTTTTTTTCATATTGAAAATTCCTTTTGTATTTTATTATAGCATAATTTTTTGAAAATTTTGCTGTTTTATTGTACAATTTTATATAAACAGAAAAAAGGAGAGAATAGATGCTTACAGGACCATTTTTAGACAGAAACTGGATAGGTCAGAATCCTGATTATAATTCTTCTGATATAGTTATGCTCGGGCTTCCGTTTGACGGAACAGTGTCTTACAGATCCGGATCCCGCTTTGCGCCTGAACAGATTAGGCTAGCAAGCTGGGGACTTGAGGATTATTCTCCGCGTTTTGACAGGCATCTTGAAGATGTAAATTTCCATGACGCTGGAGATCTGGAATTCCCGCTTGGAAACACTTACAAATCTCTTGATTTAATCGAAAAAAATGTCGAAGAAATTTATAGAGACGGGAAAAGAGTTTTCGCAATAGGCGGTGAGCATCTTGTTACTCTGCCTGAGATTAAGGCTGTTTCAAAGTTTTATAAGGATTTTGCAGTTGTTCATTTCGATGCTCATACAGATTTGAGAGAAGAATATTTAGGCGAAGAAATGTCGCATTCTGCTGTTATACGGCATGTTTCAAAAATTGTCGGGGCGCAAAATATAAAGCAGATTGGTATCCGCTCCGGTATGAAAGAGGAATGGGAATTTATGAAAGAGCATAATACGCTTATTTCCAATTACTCGGAGCTTGACTGTTTCAAGGGCAAAAAGATTTTTGTAACAGTTGATTTAGATGTTCTTGATCCGTCTGTAATGCCTGGAACGGGAACGCCTGAAAGCGGAGGGATGCAGTTTAACGAGCTTGTCGGGTGGTTTGAATATTTGAAAAATTTTGATATAATAGGGGCTGATGTAGTAGAACTTGCACCTGATTATGACGCGTCAGGAGTTTCAACGGCTGTTGCTACAAAGGTTATTCGTGAACTTTTAATGGTAATGTAAATGGTATTAGACAGAATAAATTTTTTAAAAGATGAGATTAACAAGGCAAATTATAAATATTACGTTGAAGATAACCCTTCAATAAGTGATTTCGAGTATGACAGAATGTTTGCGGAACTCAAAAAATTAGAGAGCGAAAATCCGTTATTTATAACTCCTGACAGCCCGACACAGAGAGTCGGTTCATTGAGTGAAAAATTTTTCCCGCATAAGCATAAATACCGTCTGTACAGTCTTGACAATACTTATGAATATGAAGATTTAGAAGATTGGTATAAAAAAATAACAAAAGAATACGGAGAACAGGAGCTTGTATGCGAGCTTAAAATTGATGGGCTTGCTATGGCTCTGACTTATGAAAACGGGATATTTGTGCGAGGAGTTACCAGAGGAGACGGGATTACGGGTGAAGATATTACAAATAACCTGAAAACCATAAAATCTATACCTTTAAAGCTTTTTGAACCAGTAAGCGTTGAAGTCAGAGGCGAAGTTTATATGCCGAAAGAATCTTTTGAAAAGCTAAATGAAGAGAACCTAAAAAATGGTGAAAAGCTTTTTGCAAATCCGAGAAATGCCGCCGCAGGATCTATAAGACAGCTCGATTCAACGATTACTGCCAAAAGAGATTTGTCCATGTTTTGTTATACGGCTATCTTCACAGGTGATATTAAAAATTCGCCCAAAACGCATTATGAAAGTCTGATGTACCTGAAAAAACTCGGATTTAAGGTTAATCCGAATATAAGCCTTTGCAAAAATGCCAAAGAAGCCGTTCAATACTGCAAAGAATGGGATGAAAAACGTTTCGGGCTTGATTATGCAACAGACGGTGTTGTCATTAAGGTGAATAATCTTCTTGTCCAGCAGGAAATGGGATTTACCTCACGTGCGCCAAAATGGGCTACTGCTTTCAAATTCCCGCCCGAAGAAGTTACGACAAAACTCATTGCTGTTGAAGAAAGCGTCGGTAAAACAGGCGCCATAACACCTGTTGCAATACTTGAACCAGTACAGCTCGGTGGCAGCACCGTATCACGCGCAAGCCTTCATAATTTTGATGAAGTAGGAAGACTTGATGTTAGAATAGGGGACAGGGTTTATATAAAAAAGGCTGCTGAAATTATACCGAAAGTTGTTAAAGTTATTGAAGATGAACAACATTATAAACTTCCTGAATACACTCCGCCTGAAAAATGTCCGTCCTGCGGGAGCAGACTTAATACACATGAGGGAGAAGTTAATCTTTACTGCGATAACCCTGACTGCCCTGCTAAGCGTTGTGCAAAAATTGAATACTGGGTTTCAAAAGACGCAATGGATATAGATAAAGTGGGCCCATCAATTATTGAACAGCTTTATAATAAAGGATTTGCCAAAACTCCCGTAGATTTATACAAACTTTCTATGCAGGATTTTATGCAGTTAGATCTGGTTAAAGAAAAATCCGCTTTTAACATGTATAACGCAATACAGGAGAGCAAAAACAGATCTTTATCACGTCTTTTGACCGCTTTTACAATAAAAAATGTCGGCAAAGAAACTGCTGGAGTTCTTGCAAATGAATTCGGCACCCTTGAAAATCTTATGAACGCCTCTGTTGAAGATTTATCAAGAGTTGAGGGCGTAGGTGGAATTATTGCACAGGATATTTACGATTTTTTCAGAAAACCTGAAAATATTGAGATGATAAATGAATTAAAATCTCTCGGGGTTGAGCCTGCTCCGCCTGCAGAAAATATTTCTGATGAATTTAAGGGTAAAACTTTTGTCCTGACAGGAACATTACAAAATATGACGCGTGATGAAGCTTCTGAAAAAATTAAGCAGATGGGCGGAAAGACGTCGTCATCAGTGTCTAAAAATACATCTTTTGTAATTGCCGGCGAAAATGCAGGTTCAAAATTGGACAAAGCTCAAAAATTAGGTGTTATAATATTGACAGAAAATGATTTTCTTAACATGATAGGTTATGGAAAGTAGGATTTATGAAAAGAAAAATGCGAGTTATACAAATATCAGGTTTACGCGGTTTGCTTACAGTAATTTTTATTGCCTCCTGTCTTGCTGCCGGTTTTATTTTGTTTCCGGCTAAAGTTGCGATGCATATATGGAATTACGCCGCAGGATTTATCGGCTTACCTTTAATTAATGTTTATCAGGGGCTGCTTTTGTGGGCAATTGTTGCTATTTCCGGTTTTATTATTAACGACAGAAAAAAATTCCTTATTGCATTTAAAACGCCTGACAGACTAAACGATAAAGAAATGAAGTCGCTTCTTGAACGTATGAAAATTCAATCACAAACTCAGGCAATAAATTCTATGATTTTAAAATCAGGAGATATAAAGCCTGTTAAAAAAATTGATAAATCTGAAGAAAAGTCAGAAAATGAAAAGGAGAACGTATGAAGAAAGTTTTATTATCAATTACTGCTTTTAGTTTAATTCTCGGCTGTGCGGTGTTATCTGCTCCTGCTGTTGCTGAAGCTGTTGAAAGAGGTTTTGTGTCTGTCAGCACATCAGCTAATACTGAAATTGTACCTGATATTGCAGACATTTCAATTGCAGTTCAAACTTATGATTCAAAATCTTTGCAAAAAGCAACCGAAGAAAATAAAGAAATTTCGGAAAAAGTGCTTTCTGCATTAAGAGTTATGATTAATCCTCTTCAGGGAGATTATGTAAAGACAATGGATTTCAGTGCATCTCCTTTGTATACATATTCTGGAAGCAAGAGAAATTTTGACAAATATCAGGTTTCAAATACCGTAGTTATCCATACAAAAGCCGTAAACAAAGTTGGCTCTATGATTGACAAGGCAATTTCTCTCGGGGCTACAAATGTAAATAATCTGGCTTTTTCAGTATCAAATTACGATGATGAATGTAATGAACTTCTTGTTACAGCTACAAAAAAAGCCCAAAACAGAGCTAATCTTCTTGCAAAATCTGCATCTACATCTGTTACAGGCGTTCGTTCTTTGAATGTAAGCTGCAGTGCAAACAATTCTATAACCCCTCAATATAGAATGCTGGCTGCCAATATCGGCGGGGCTGATATGGCGGAGGCAAAAGCTTCTTCAACATCTATTGAAAAAGGTATTGTAAAAATTTATGCGACTGTAAATGCTACATTTTTCGTAAAATAAAAGTTTAGATTACAGAAAATATATAACATAAAAAATCATCTCTATATTGGAGATGATTTTTTTAGAAATATGTTATAATAAGAAAAAAATTATGGAGGTATAAGTTTTGGTGTTAAGTTGTTTTAAAAAGATTGCCTTTACTCAGTCAGAATGTGCTACGCACGTAGTTATGTTTCACAATATTCGTCGTAATGCTTTTACTCTGGCAGAAGGTGCTACGCACGTAGCCACATCTCACAATATTGGTCGTGATGCTTTTACTCTGGCAGAAGTTCTTGTTACATTAGGCGTAATTGGGGTTGTTTCGGCTTTGACAATTCCTACTCTTGTCGGAAATTACCAGAAAAAAACTTATATTACCAAATTGAATAAAGTTTACAGCGGAATTCAGCAGGCTGCCGTAAAATATAAAAATGATAAAAATGCAGTAAATTTGCGTGAGGCAGGGTTAACTTCCCAGGCTGAAATAAAGAATTTTTTGCAGAATAATTTTAAGGTAGTGGCAGATTGCGGTTCTGTTGTTAAAGAACCATGTTTCTCTGCTTCTTATAATGATTTAAACGGCGGCTCGCATGACACAAATGATTCATGGGGTGCTGCATCAAGTGTACTTTTGGCTGATGGCACAGGTATAATTGTGGATTATCCTGCATATTATACCCAGACAGTAGACGGCGTAACATCATATCATGGGCATATGATTATTGATGTAAACGGTCCGCAAGGTCCGAATATAGGCGGAAGAGATATATTTTTAGCTGAATTTTATGATGATGGGTCTATTGATGTGGAAGGTGCGACTCCTGAATGCAAATCAAAAGGTGTATGTACCGAAAATAAGTCAATAGAAGATATAAGAGAGTCTTATTATAATGCAAATTGCAGAACTGCAAGATACGGAACAGGCTGTATCGGTAAAATTATTAATGATAACTGGGAAATGAATTATTAATATTATTAATAATTATTGGAATTTAGTTAACTATTAAAAACGATTTCAAACTTCTGCCTGCTCCGTCTCCGACAGAGGTTACGCTGTATTTGTTAAGATAATTCATTGAAGTGGAGCTTCCGCCGTCAAATGCCATTGCTCTGTCCCAGCCGAGGCTTTTTACATAATCATGAACTTCGTACATATCCATAGGATGTTTGTCAGTAATGATTAAAATATGCGCATCATCGCCTTTCAGCCCGATTATTGTCCGCGCTGTTTTATGAAGAACCGAACAGCTTTCTCTGATAATTTCTCCCGCTTTATTTTTAGTTATGAAACCTTCTTCTTCTAATCTTAACTGCGGATAAACCAGAGGTCCGCCCTGAGCTGAAGTGATTATATTACAGCCGAAATCAACTGAACTTTTGTGCGGCACAATTTCATAATGATATTTTCTGTTATCACATTCTACAACCCTGAATTCTGTGCGATTGATAATTTTGTCCAGATTTTTCATTAAATAAGGATTTCTTAATAAATTTTCGTTGAACAGCGGATCATCTACCGTATTTCTGTCGCTGACAATGTAAGATATTGATTTTTGATTTTCGGGATCAAAGTAGCCTGCGTTGACGGTTAATTTTGCTTTTGCGCGGTTATGGGCTTCTTTTGCAGTGATAAGGCTTTCCGAACTGATAAATTTTACATGGCGTTTAATTTTATCACCCTTTAAAACTATATGATAAATTCCATCGTTATATGTTACATCAATCGGTGGAACTCCGGCATTGGCTTTTGATGTGAAAGTTAGTAATAAAAACATTAAAATCAATATTTTTTTCATATTATAAATCCTTTGACTTGTAAAATCCTATTATAGCACACAAAAATGCAAACGGCGGGAATATTGCTGTTATAAAAGGATGCAGTACACCTTTTTCTGCCAGAAGATCAAAAAACGGCAGGGTTATATAATACAAGAATATACAGCCGATTGCAATAGTAAAACCAACCAGTCTTTGTTCTCTTGGTTTACTGAAGCCTAAAAGTGCCCCCATGATTGCAAGAAGCACACATACAAATGGATGGAAAAATCTCTGCAGATATTTATTCAGCATATATCTGTATTCCTCATCCAGCCCTTCTTGTTTCAAAAGTTTAATATAATTATGCAAATCATTGTTGGTTATTTCACGTTCTTTCTTGACAGAATAAGTCATTAATGTAAAGGCATTTTTAGCCGATTCTCCCTGCAGGATATCCATTGCCGGCAGTTTTTCAATTTCCGTAAATATTCCGTCATTTGAAATATTATATTTAGTTATGTCATATAATTCCCATTTAGCGGGAAAATTCTTGCCTGTTTTTGCATAATATATATTTTGGAGCTGGTGGACGTCAGTATATTTTTTGGGAGAAAAATCAAGCACTATGACATTATACATTGTATCTTTTGAAAATTTTGAGACTACAACAGCCATAGTCGGAATATTATTTTTATCTTTCTGTGTATAAATATACTGGGTTGATATATAACCGCCTCTTAAAGCTCCTGCTTTATTAACAGAATACGGAATAAGTTTGTCGCATGTTACAAAACAAAGCCAGGTTACAATAAGACTAAGAACTAAAACCGGTGCAATAATTCTTTGGAAAGACAAGCCTACTGCTCTGAATATTGTGAGTTCTGAATCTTTGCTCAATTTATCAAAAGTAAACAATGTTCCGAGCAAAAGTCCGACAGGGAAAGCTTTGCCCAAAATTTTTGGCAGTTCGTAAAATATTACAAGTATTGCAGTTTTAACACCATAGTCTCCGGCAAGAGTCTTCTTAATTGTATTAAGGAGCATTTCAGGTGCTATCCATACAACGGTAAACAACAATATAGCAACAAAAGTCGCCATCATTACCTGCATGAAAATATATCTGTCATAAATTGTTATTCTTGGAAATAATTTCATTACAGGGCAAAATCCTTTCCTAAATAGAATTCTTTTGCAACAGGATCATTTGCAACATCAACGCTTTTACCCTGAATTTTAATTTTTCCGTCAAATATTACGTAAGCTCTGTCTGTAATTGAAAGAGTAGCTTTGGGGTTGTGGTCGGTAATAAGAACACCTAAGCCTTTTTCTTTGGAAATTTTTCTTATGTTGTCTTTAATATCGCCGATAGCAATAGGGTCAATTCCGGCAAAAGGTTCATCCAGTAGCATAAAATCAGGACTTGCTGCAAGTGCTCTTGCAATTTCAACTCTTCTTCTTTCTCCGCCTGAAAGCGACACAGCTGCATAAGAGCGGAGTTTTAAAATCCCGAATTCAGTCAAAAGTTCTTCAAGCTTCTTTTTCTTTTCGTTAACGGTTAATTTGTCATTCATTTCAAGAACGAGTTTAATGTTATCTTCTACAGACAGTTTTCTAAAAATTGACGCTTCCTGAGGAAGATAGCCTATACCTGCTTTTGCACGTTCATTCATCGGCCAGCATGAAATATCTTCTCCGTCTAAAAATATATGCCCTTTGTTAGGTTTTACAAGCCCTACAACCATATAAAACGTTGTAGTTTTTCCGGCTCCGTTCGGGCCCAAAAGACATACAACCTCGCCTTTGTTTATATCAAAAGTAACGTCATTTACAACGCTTCTGTCCCCGTATATTTTAATCAGATTTTTAGCTTCAATCCTCATTGCATACCCCTCAGTTTATAAAAACATTTTACTTGAAAAAAACTTATATTGCAATTTTTTAGTTATTTTCTATTATTTTTTGTTATAATATTTCTGTCAAAGAAAGGGAAAGCTATGAAAGAAAGAATTGTAACGGGAATGAGACCAACAGGCAAATTACATTTAGGGCATTATTTAGGTGTAATTCAAAATCTGGTTAAACTTCAGCATGAATATGAATGTTTTTTCTTTGTAGCTGACTGGCACGCCCTTACTACAAAATATGACTGTACGGAAAATTTAAAAAACGATATAAGAGATGTGGTAATTGACTGGCTTTCAAGCGGAATTGACCCGGATTTATCAACAATTTATCTTCAGTCGCTTGTGCCTGAAATAGCTGAATTAAACATATATCTTGGTATGATTACCCCGCAAAACTGGGTTGAACGCGATCCTTGCCTTAAAGATATGGCCAAAATCCTTCGTACAAAAGAAGGCGCAGGCTCGCAGATTAATTACGGTCTTATGGGATATCCTGTTTTGATGAGCGCAGATATTATGATGTTTAATGCAAATGCAATTCCTGTTGGAATTGATCAGGTTGCACACATTGAAATTACGCGTGATATCGCAAGACGTTTTAATAATATTTATAAAACAGATTTCTTTAATGAACCGAAACCTCTTTTAAATGACTGTTCTTTGATTTGCGGGCTTGACGGGAATAAAATGGGAAAATCTTTCCAGAATGATATTAAAATTTCTGACACAGATGAAGTTACTGCAAAGAAAATTATGACCGCAATAACTGACAGAAGCAGAATGCGAAAAGATGATCCCGGCCATCCTGATGAATGCGAAGTCGCATATAAATACTGGGAAATATTCGGTAATGAAGAACAGGTCGCAACAGTGAGATGCGAATGTGAAAAAGGCCTCAGAGGGTGTGCAGATTGTAAACGACAGCTCGGCGCATTGATTAACGCAAAATTTGCACCTATACGTGAAAAAAGACTCTACTATGAAGCACACCCGCAGGAAGTGGATAAAATAATCCGCGAAGGCTCTGAAAAAGCACGCATTGAGGCACAAAAAATTCTGAAAGAAGTCAGAAATCTTGTTGGAATGTATTAATCATTAGGCAGACCCAAAAAAGATAAACGGAGTTTTGAGTCTGCCTGTAATCCGCGACTATGACTGGCGGGTATACGATTTTTAAATTTGAATTTTCAATAAAAAAGCCGTTGTTAGCGGCCAATCTCATATTTGGTAAAAGGTTAGTGTGTGTGTAGGAGAAAATAAAGAAAAAGAAAATGGTTTATATTTTCTCTATGCCACATGGCTAGATATCTATAACATATATTAAGTATATATTTTACAATTGTTAATATTATATTTTTTCTTGCTTTAATACTGCCCGGCTATACATAGGAATATATAAATAAAAAAAGATGGTTTAATACCATCTTTTTATAGTTCCTTTTCCTAATTTCCTATAGATTATCTAACGACTTGTGATACAAAGTTTGCTATTTCAAAGAATGAATCTTTTACAAATTCTTTTGCCAGAGTTTTGATTGGCCGATTTTCAATAACATCAAATACGTAATAAATCGGATCTCTTGAATTGTTAAACCTCATTCTTTTATCTTTTTGTGAAAGATAGTTATAATCTTCTATGTTAAATTCATTTAAAGAAGTCTTTTTATTTTTTCTTCCGGTTAAAGATCCAAACTGTCTGTTCCCGCCTTTATTACCATTTGATTGTGCTGTTGTTTGTAACATTTTTTTTCTCTCTCTTTATATCTCTTACATATATATAAAGTATATTCTTAAGAAAAAATTGCCTTTTTGGATTCTGTTTTGTAAAGAAATATTACACAAATTTATCTGCATTTTGTTTTTCCGTTTATTGATAAATCGTCACAATGCAAGTAGTCCATATTCTCATTGGCTATGACCCAGCCTGTACATCTTGAATAATTTTTTCCATTTAGGCAATTATATTTGAATGTAGCATCATCAGTGCCATAAGGCCATATTCTATTTGGCTCAATACGGAATGCAAATATGTTTGGTCTAAAATTCTTATCCTCATCTAAGTATTCCTTGTTATCAGTTTTTATATAAAAATCACCACAATATGCGTTAACATCGCTTGCATCGTTACAATTTTCCGGTTGCAACCAAATACCAACTATTTGTGTTCCGTCAGCCAACACATAACCTGTATTTTCTGTATCTTCTTCCCCTTTTGTGTTATGAAGTTTTTGATAACCGGCATTATTCAAATATTTCGACATAATTATCAAGAATTTGTCTGATTGTTCAAGGGATTCATCTGTATGAATTTTATTTCCGTCGTCATCCTCGTATAATTCACTATTTTTTAACCCCCAGTTATCAAGAGTACCGTTTTCTTGGACTGCCATTGCATATGCTTGCGAAAATACGCTGTAAAATTTTTTAACTCTTGTTACTGTTGCTTGCTCCTTGTAATTTTGAATTAATGAAGGCAATGTCAAAGCCGCAACCACACCTATTATGCCCAATGTGATAAGAACTTCGGCAAGAGTAAAACCTTTTTTCATCCTAATTTCCTTTCTTAATTTTTGTAAGATGACATCTTACATATTTATTAATATTATTGATGCAAAATAAATTTATGTCAAGGCTTGAAAAACTCGGACAGAATATAAAAAAATATAGAAAAATGAAAAAATTATCACAAAATGAATTTTCTGAAATGATAAATTTTTCACGAGAACATCTTGCCTGTATAGAGACAGGCAAAGAATATATCAGTTTAAGAAAGTTATTTTTGATAGCTGATACTTTAGGAGTTTCGCTTAAAGACCTGATTAATTTTGATTAGATTATTTCCCTAATTCAACTATGTCGCTTGAATTTGCTACCAAATTTTTGCCTATTGATTTTTCAAGTGATGCTTTAGCGGAATTGTATTGATAAAGTGCGTTATAGTAGTTTAATTGGGCCTGCTGGTAGTTTATCTGGGCGTCTTTTAGTTCTGTCGGATCAGCTTCTCCTACGCGGTAACGGCCGTAGGACAATTCGTAATTTTCTTTTGCCTGCTTTACCCCGAGCATTGCAACAGGCATCTGTTTTTTCTTTTCTTCAAGAAGAAGATATGCATTCTGAATTTCGAGATATATCTGGTTTTGAGTATTTTTAGCATTGGCGATTTCTTTATCATAAAGGTATCTTGCTTCTTTAATTTCGTTTTTAATTAACATTCCGTTGACTGTCGGAAAGTTTAAATATCCGCCGATATTGTAACCGTAGTTAGAAGCCCAGCTTTTACCGCCGACCTGAAACTGACCTTCGACAGAGAGGGTCGGAAAATATGATTTTTTTACTAATTTAACTGTCTGGTTTGCGCTTTCAACCTTTAGTTCTGCAAGTTTTAATTCAGGACGTGCTTCTCTTGCAATTTCTATAGCACCGTTAAAGGTAATATCAACCGGGTCATATTTTAATCTTTCCTGGACATTGTATTTATCAATAAACGGTACTCCCATTACGTTATTCAGTTTTGCAATCGCAAGATTTACTGCATTATCAGCCTGAATAAGCTGTAATTTTGCATTGCTTAAATTAACTTCTGCAATTGTAACATCGACTTTAGGGTTCATGCCTATTTCGTAAAATGCTTTTGCCTGATTGTAAAACATTTCAAATTTATTAACGGTATCTTCTGCCACACGTTTGCTTTCAAACGCATATAAGAGATTGTAATAAGCATCTTTTGTCTGATAAATTACATCGTTAATAGTTGCCCCTAGTGTCGTCTTGTAAGCTTCATAATCCAAACGCTTGATAGTCGCCTGGTTTTGTGTTACACCAAAATCGTAAAGCATTTGCTGGAGCGTAATTTGACCGAGAATAAAATAATTAAATGTCAAATTTCTGTTGAAAACATCAGACAATTGTAATTGACGTATTCTTGTGTAGCCTGTCTGCCAGCTTAACTGAGGGAAATAGTTAGACCAGACCTGCTTAATCCTTGAATCAGAAGCCAGAATATCATGGAATGCAGCATTAATCTGCGGATTGTTGCCAAGTGCAAGTTCAATACATTTGTCTAGTGTCATGTCAATATTTTTTTCAACTGAACCTTCTATGACAAAGTCAGCATCCCCGGTTTTTTTAGGCAGAACCGCATCTGCAGGCGGATATTCTTTTTCATTGACTTTGTTTCCTATATCGTCTGCGGAAAAAGCATTCAAACCTGTAAAATTCAATATTAAGCATAAAATTATTATTTTTTTGAACATTTAACTATTCCTTTTTTTGAATTCTTTAGCCTTTTTAGCTATGGAAGCTTTAAAGTTTTCAACCATAACGAAAAATGCCGGAACAAGAAAAGTTCCTATAAATGCAACCGCCATCATTCCGCCAAATACTGTCATACCTACGGAATTTCGGCTTGCGGCACCTGCTCCTTTTGCAAATACCAGAGGCAAAAGTCCTAATATAAAGGCTATATTTGTCATCATAACTGCTCTAAATCTTAATTTAGCAGCCTGCATAGCTGAATCAACTATACTCATTCCTGACTGGTGAGCATCTTTTGCAAATTCGATAATCAAAATTGCCTGTTTCGTAGATAAACCTATTAACATAACAAGCCCTATTTGAGAATATATATCGAGCGAATATCCTGAAACATACTGGAAAAATAACGCGCCGACAAGTGCAACGGGAGAAATCAAAAGTACAGCAATCGGAAGCATCCAGCTTTCATACAGACCGACAAGGAACAGATATATGAAAACCAGAGACATTGCAAGAATAGGCCCTATCTGTCCGCTTGATTCTTTTTCCTGTAAAGAACTGCCTGACCAGGCGTAACCCATGTCTTTTGGCAGAACCTGATCGGAAATTTTTTCCATAGTGCTCATTGCCTGCCCAGAACTTACGCCGTTTCTTGCCTGTCCGTTAATCAATATTGACGGATACATATTAAATCTTAACTGGCTGTAAGGTCCTACAATATTGCTTATTGTAACAACGGATGACAGCGGAACCATTGTTCCGGATTTATTTTTTACGTAAATTTTATCAATATCGGAAGGTTTTTCCCTGAATTCCGAATCAGCCTGCAAATAGACGCGGTAAACACGCCCGTATTTGTTAAAGTCATTGACGTAAGATTTTCCGAAATAACCTGACAGGGCACTGTAAATTTCGGATATATCAACGCCCTGCGCCAGAGCTTTTTTCTCGTCAACTTTTATTAAAAGCTGCGGCAGATCTGCCGTAAATGATGTATAAACCATCTGGAAATCAGAGCTTTTATTGGCTTCTGCGATAAGTTTCTGAGCTTCCTGATAAAGTTCCTGAGGTGTTCTGTCACCTTTGTCGAGAAGCTGGTATTCAAAACCGCCGAACATACCTAAACCTGAAATTGAAGGCGGTGAAAATGATGCAATTGTTGCAGACGGGTAATTCGCAAATTCTTTTTTAATTTTAGCCAGAATACTCTGCATTGACTGATCTTTACTTTTACGTTCAGACCAATTTTTCAATTGCGCAACGATAAGTGCGGTATTTTCACCTGAATATCCGACAAGGTTAATTGTTGTGTCAACACCAGGGATAGCTAAAATTCTTTTTTCAACTTCTTCTGCGACCATTTCTGTTCTCGATGCTGATGAGCCGTCAGGAAGCTGAATTTGAGAAAATACAGCGCCTTTGTCTTCTGTCGGCAAAAAGCCTTTCGGTATAAGATAAAACATTCCCGCAGTAAAAATAATTATGCCGAGATATAAAATTACTGTAAGTTTAGGGGAATTTATAAAGATTTTAACGCCCTCAAGGTACTTATCCCTGATACCGTTAAACCAGTCATCAAATTTCTGGATAAATTCAAAATCAGCTTTTTCTTCGCCTGATTTCAAAATCATTGCACACAGCGCTGGAGCAAGAGTAAGAGCAACAAGTGTGGACAAACCGATTGAAGATGCAATACACAAGGCAAACTGTCTGAACATCTGCCCTGTAATACCTGCCATAAACGAAACCGGCACAAATACAGCCATTAAAACAAGTGATGTTGCAAGAACAGCCCCGAATACTTCTTCCATCGTAACTTCTGTTGCATCGACAGGTGTTTTGCCTTCCTGAATATGTCTCTGCGTATTTTCAAGTACAACAATCGCATCGTCTACAACAAGACCTACAGCCAGTACAAGCCCGAATAAAATCAGCAGGTTTATAGAAAAACCTAAAATATTCATGAATATAAACACGCCGATTAAAGAAACAGGAATTGCACAAAAAGGAATAAGCGCGGCTCTTGCACTTCCGAGAAACATATAAGTTACAATACCTACAAGCAAAATAGCAAGCCCGATTGCATTTATAACTTCTTTAATTGATTCTCTTACGAATTCCGTTTCATCACGCTGGATTTTGTATTCAATCCCTTGAGGGAAACTTTTGCTGAGTTCAGCCATTTTAGCTCGGATTTTGTTGGAAAGATCGATTGCGTTGGCTTCAGGAAGCTGACTGATTGAAATGATTGCCGAATCTCTTCCGCCGATTCGCGAGAAATAAGAATAACTTTCGGCACCGAGTTCGACTCTTGCTATATCTTTAAGCTTAATCTGCGAACCGTCAGGTTTCGAACGCACAATAATATCTTCAAACTCTTTAACATCTTTCAAACGGCCTTTAGTCCTCATTGTTAGTTTGATGAGCTGTTTGTTTTTCATAGGTTCAACACCTAAATCCCCTGCGGGCACCTGAGTGTTTTGAGCCTGAATTGCGCTGTTAACCTCTGATACAGAAACTCCGAGACTTGCCATTTTGGAAGCATCAAGCCATATTCTCATAGAGTAATCAGATGAACCGAATACCGCAACTTTACCTACACCTTTAATACGTGCAAGTTCATCTTTAATATATATTGATGCGTAGTTTGCAACATACAGAGAATCATAAGTGTGTGTGGGGGAATTTACGGAAATCATCATTAAACCGGGGCCGCCCGTTGATTTTTTTACAGAAAGCCCGTATCTTCTAACCTCTTCCGGCAGACGCGGGGTAACAAGCTGAAGCTGGTTTTGAACGTTTACAACAGCCATATCAGGATCAGAGCCGATTTCAAAATACAACGTAAGCTGATACTGCCCGTTCTGGGAAGTAGAAGACATATAAATCATATCTTCAACACCGTTTAACTGTGCTTCAACAGGCGCCGCAATCGTATCTTCTATAACATCGGCGCTTGCACCTGCATAAGTCGCTGTTACAACAACCTGCGGCGGAGTAATTGACGGATATTCTTCCAGAGGAAGCATAAGCATCATTAATGCACCCGCAATCATTATTGCCAAAGATATTACAATAGCCAGTTTGGGGCGTTTTATAAATAAATTTCCTTTGTTTTCGTTTTGCATCATATCCCTTTTATTTGGAAGATAAGAGGGTAGGAGGATAAGAAGATAGGCAAATTTCAGTATTTACATAATTTATATAAAAAAGCTTACCCTCTTACCTTCTTACCCTCATATCTTCTATTTTGTTACTTTTTCAGTTTTGATTTTTTGCATTTCTTCTTCTGTTACGATTTTGACAGGTTTACCCGGAATTACTTTTTGCAGGCCTTCCGTAACAATTCTATCGCCTTTTTGCAAACCTTCTGTTATAATCCAGTTTTCGCCATGCTGTTCTCCTGTTTTTACATAGGTTAACTGCGGTAATTCGTTTTCATCGAGCTTGTAAACATATTTTCCGGCCTGATTTTCAAGAACAGCCGTAACCGGTGCAACAGGAACATCAACAGGATTGTTGGAATAAAGTTTGACTGTCACAAATTCACCATGTATAAGCTGATTATCAGGGTTTTGGAATGTTGCCCTCATTGTAACCGTACCTGTAGAAGGATCAACCTTATTGTCCTGAAAATCCTGAACACCGTTTGTCGGATATTTCCCTCCGCCGCTTAAGAGAAGTTCTACTTTTCTGTTTTTGTTATTAGACTTATCAGCACTTGAAAGTGCCTGAAAATCATTTGAATCAAGCGGGAAAGTTACATATATCGGATTTGTGCTGTTAATTGTCGTCAAAGCTCCTGAAGTCGGTGAAACATAGTTTCCTACAGTTACGTTGATTATTCCGACTTTGCCGTCCACAGGAGATTTAACTCTTGTGTAGCTCAAATTTCTGTTTGCATCGTTATATGACGCTTGCGCAGATGCAAGTTGGGCTTTTAGAGCATCTCTGTTGGATAGCATCTGATCATACTGCGCTTTAGCAATATAATCCTTTTTTACAAGTTCTGCCGCACGTGCAAGCTGTTTTTCCGCATAAACGAGCTGTGCCTTCAGATTTTTTACATTTGCACCTGCAACATTTGCAGCGTTTGAATATTCGGTTGGTTCAATTAAAAATAAAACCTGTCCTGCTTTTACATAGTCACCTTCTTTAAAGTAGCTTTTCTGTAAGTATCCTGAAATACGTGCGAGAACATCAACCCTGTATTTTGAAACAACCCTTCCGGGTGCCTCAAAACTTCTTATAACACTTTGATTTTCGATAGTCTGTACCGTAACGCTCGGAGCAGGCTTATTCCGCATCGACTTATTTTGCATAATGCTTGAGAACTTTGAAAATCCAAATCTTATAAGTATAGCGGCTATAATTATAGACAAAAATATTATAATATTTTTTTTCATTGTCTCTCCCTGTCTGATTTTTAGGCAAATGATTTTTTGTGTTGCATTTACAACATAATTATTTTACTATTAAACATAAATTGATGTCAATAAAATTGTTTCAAGATTGTCCTGATGATTAACTAAATTTTTCTCTTTCTTATTAGGAATGTAGCATATTTCCCTCTCTCGTGAAAGGGATTAAGGGAGAGGGTAATTATCAGAAGGTCTGAAGTTCAGATGTCAAGAAGGCAGGCTTATATCATTTATATATGAGCCGGTTTAACAATCCCCTCCCTGATTAGGGAGGGGCAGGGGTGGGTAGTAAAGAGTTTATTAATCAAAAAAACTTGCAACCCATCCAAACCTTCCCTAACCAGGGAAGGCTTAATTTTCCTCACTGATTAGGGTTAGGGGTTGCAATTACCCGATTTTTCTGTTTTTCTGGATTGCGGAAATAATATCTTTTATGAGATGAAGTTCCTGTATAGATGAAGTTTGTATCAGGTTATATATATCAGCGCGCAAAGTATCGTTTTTTTGAGGGGTTAAATTAAAAAATTCATTGATATCTATATCAAGAATTTCAGAAATTTTAATAAATGTTTCTATAGAAGGAAAAGAATTTCCATTTTCGATAGTGCACATGTGGCGTGGTGAAATATCAATTTTTTCAGAAAGTTCTTCCTGCGAAAGCCCTTTTTCCTTGCGTATTTGCCTTATTTTTTTGCCGATAATTTCTTTGTCCAAATTCATCATAAACCTCTAATAAAATATATAGATAAGTTTAAAATGATATAATGATATTTATATCAATTATCTTAACAAATTGATATAAATATCGTATAATAATCATGTATACAATAATCAAGAAAGGTGGAAATGATTATGAGATTATCAAACATGAGAGTGAGAGGCGGTTTTACGCTTGCGGAAGTATTGATTAC
>CALVEO010000039.1 GCA_944326615.1 Candidatus Gastranaerophilales bacterium
GGTATACCTCAGGAAGGCTTGGGGACATTACCGTCAGAGGCCATGCGTCAGGCCTTTGTAGAAGGTTTATATAACAGTGGTTTGATATCCGAAACCTTAAAAGACACAATTAAAGGTTTGCCTTACAATCAGGCAGCAGGTTTTGGCGGAGATGTCACAGTTGCAGTCCAGACTAAAGAGGTTAATCTGGATGAATTGTCAGATGTTTTAATGAATTATACAGTTACTCCAACGGAGTCAAATTATGATGATCAGATAACACGCGGGCTTGTTTTATATGATAATGAAGCGAAAACATATTATAGGAAAGGAATAAGCGACATTATTGCAAATGATAATAATCCTGGTGAGACTTCTTATGAAGAAATGCCATCTGGTCAGGTAACACTGGGAGATATTTTAAAAGGTGATTATACTTTGCTGGCACAGGGAGAAGGTAACAGAACAAGTCCAATTGGTTATGAAGGCGGTGCTATTGATGCAGTTGTAAATTCATCGGTATGGACTGATATGTTCGAAGCTCTCGCATCGTTACTTGATACCGGAGATGCATTTACACAGCAGGCTATTGAATATGCTCAGACGCAAATCGAATATCTTGTAAGTAACCAATGTGAACAAGAAGGTAAAAATTCTGAAAAATATGATAGCAATGCAAATAAAAGTGACAGATATCAATTTTATAATGATACCGATTTGGTCAATTTTGTACATAGAGACAAAGATGATAAACAGTATAATACTATAGTTCTTAATGACACTAATAATTGGGTTAGTTCAAGCGGTGAAGATAGTTGTGGATACATAGGTTTGGTAGTTATTTCCATACGGATTCTGGCCACGATGATAAAAATGGGTGTAAATCTGCTATAGGTGTAAGCCTGAGTAGTGTAATGAAAGCCTATTTAACATATTTTTACGATTTTATGAATGGGGTTTCTGCAACTGACGAGAATGGGGTAGACGCATATTATGTTGGTGATCAATTATCAACATCAAGTCTTGTTGATGATGATACTTTATTTACTATTAAAATAGGTACATCTGTATCAAGTGATGATCTTGCGCAGGCAACATTTTATGATACCTTATTCAACCAGATTTGCGCAAACGGGTGGACAGAAAACGACAATATAGATGACACCGAATATTTACACAAATGCTTCAAAACGGCATGCTTTTTATTTCCAAAGCAAAAGATGATGGTTATTATTACCAGGGTAATTATGCAACAGATCCTTATATAAAAGAAATATCCGATGATACCCTTATAGCGCAGGCGGAAGCCAAATATACAACGGAAAAAGCAAAATTGAATTCCAAAGAAGAAACATTAGATATGAAGATGAAAAATTTGGATACAGAAATATCCTCTTTAACAACAGAATACGATACCGTAAAAAATACAATCTCCAAAAACATAGAAAAATCATTCAAACGCTATAATGCATAACTGACTATAAGCTTTCTTTTAAATAAACTGGAATTTAGCCTAAGTGTATGCCTATGTGTTTAATTAATTCATTTGATTATAACAATTAATATAATCTTATATGAAAAAATATAAGCTAATAGTATTTAATATTTTAGCAATTATTTCATCTCTGCCTGCTTGTTGCAATGAAATTGCCGTAGCAAGTTTTGATGAACTTATTAATTCCAATCCTCAGTCAGGTGATATAATAGAATTTACAGAGGACTTAACGTCTGATGAGTCTATTGGCAACCGCTTTTTTAATTTGGATTTAACTTTTGAGGGAAATAATTATTATTTGAAAGGTAATAATAATTTTGGCGGTTTTATTTTAAATCAGGATAGTATTTTTAATAAAGTTGATTTAAGAAACTGTAAAGGCCAGGAATATAACGGTTCAGATTTTGCCGGTGCTCTTTTCAATTTTAACGGCAATATGCAGGTTAATAATTCTAATTTTTCTGAGAATTTTGTTAATGCAGGAGATATTAATTATGGGATAGGCGGGGCGGTTTATAATTTAAATTCAGGCAGTATAAATTTAAATACAGTTAATTTTACCGGGAATTACGCACATGGAGCTCTGGCTGCTGGCGGCGCAATTGCAAATGGATTTTCCAACTCTGATAACCCTGATATGACTGTTAATAACGCTGTTTTTGAAAATAATCATACTCTTGGAGACTTGACATCTGAAGGCGGTGCTCTTTTTAACAAAGGCTGCATAAATATAAGCAACAGTGTTTTCAGGAATAATTACTCAGAAAGCGGTGATGAATTTATTGATTTTTCATACGGCGGGGCAATTAATAATTCCGGAAATATGACAATAGATAATACTGAATTCAGCGGGAATTACGGTGTCGGTGACGGAGTACAGGGAGCAGTTCTTGGCGGTGCAATATATAATCGAGGAAATTTGACAATAAATAACAGTACATTTAAAGATAATTATACTCAATCAAATTTTTATGCAGAAGGCGGCGCAATTTATAATGATGTAAATTCTACTGTTACTCTAAGTAATTCTCTTGTAGAAAATAACAGCGTATCTGCACAGGCACAATTTGGTTATGGTGGTGCGATCTATAATGCAGGAAGATTAATTATTGAAAATTCAACATTGAAATCAAATTATGACAAAGACGGAGAGTTAAATGACATTTATAACACATCTGACGGAGTTGTAGAATTTAATACTTCATCTGTTACTAATATTGAAAGCGGTATAAGAGGTGAAGGAACAGTTATAAAATCAGGAAGCGGAATTTTAAACCTTGGTGGAGTAAACAGTAATTATACAGGAGACTTTGACCTTAATTCTGGTACTGTAAATCTTCTTGCCGGGAGTTCATATTTTAATGCGGTTAATACAAATTTCGGTAATAATATAAATTTCAACATGCAAAATGGTGAAATTAACAATATAAATTACGGGAATTTAAACCTTGCCGGCAGAGCAAATATTTATGCTGATGTAAATTTTAACAGCAATAATATGGACAGGATTAATGCAGATTCTCTTTCAGGTTCAGGAGAGCTTTATGTTGCAGGTTTAGCGCTTGAAGGTACACCGCAGGGACAGTTTATAACAATGCCGTTCGCAAACTCCGTTCTGAAAGATTATGTTCAATATAATTCTTCTACAATTTATACCCCTATTTACAACTATAGTGCGAGTTATGATTCTGCAAACGGGAATTTTAATTTTGCGCGAGACGGGTTTAATTCATCTGTTTACGTTCCGGCTGTAGCTGCCCAGCTTGCCGGATATGCAGTTCAGCTTGAAACTTATAGAAACGTTTTTTCAAATCTTGATATGGTAATGATTTCTCCACCGGATAGACCGAAAAACAGCTTATCTTTAAAAAATAAAACAGCAAATTCTTTCGGACAGTTTGCATTATCCCCTTTGTCTTTCCCTGAAGAATGTAATGGAATTTGGTTTAAGCCTTATACAGTTTTTGAAAAAGTTCCTTTAAAAAACGGCCCTGATGTTTCAAATGTTGGTTATGGTAGCTTAATCGGCGGAGAAAGCGGATTAAGAAGACTTAAAAAAGGCTGGTATAATCTTTATGGAGCTTATGCTGCATATAACGGCTCACATCAGGCATTTAACGGTAACAGTATTTATAATAACGGCGGACTTATAGGTATTGATACTGCTTTTTATAAGGGGAATTTTTTCACTCTTTGGACTGCAAATGTTGGTGCAAATGTGGCAGATGCTAATACAAGTTTCGGAAATGATAATTTTGCTATGTTAAACACTGGTATTGCGGAAAAAACAGGCTATAATATAGAAACATTTGAAAGACGGCTAATTATCCAACCAAGTCTTTTAATGTCCTATACATTCGTCAATCCGTTTAATTACACTGCTGCATCAAATGTTGATATGAACGCTGACCCTTTGCATGCGATACACATAGAACCCCAAATAAAACTAATAGGAAATTTCAAAAATTACCTTCAGCCGTATATAAGTGTTTCAATGGTATGGAATATAATAGATGATACAAAATTCAGGGCAAATGATGTTTATCTTCCTGAATTGTCAATAAAACCCTATGTTCAATACGGTTTAGGAGTCCAAAAACGTTGGGGAGATAGGTTAACCGGATTTTTAGAGGCTATGATACGAAACGGTGGACGTAACGGTATTGCATTGTTGTTCGGGCTAAGAATAAGTATATAAATTTAAAACTAAAAAAACTTTTGAATATTTACTCAAAAGTTTTTTTAATTGGTTGCGGAGACAGGATTTGAACCTATGACCTTCGGGTTATGAGCCCGACGAGCTACCAGACTGCTCCACTCCGCGATATTTAATTTTTACTCACAATTTATTATGTAACGCTGAAAATTAAATTGCAACCCCTCCTACTTGGGATTTATATACAAGCTTGCGCTAAACAACATATGAAATGAAAAAATTTGCATTATATAGGTCGGGCTTTAGCCCGACCTATATGTTTTTTATTGTCAGATTCAGGGATTATAATAAATCTTTTAGTTTTTCCCAGAACCATTTTGTTCCTTTATTAGGAGCTTCAATATTAGCATTTGATACATCTGCTGTTTCGGAGCCTTTGTTTACGACTTTTACATCTTTGTCGCTTGTAATAGTTCCGTTTACTGTAAGTTTATCACCTTTGTTGAGGATTACAGCATTGCCTGTTGTTGTGTTAATTTGACCGCCGACAGTCATATCACCTTTCTGGTTATACAATTCGGTTTGTCCGTTTGAAGTATTCATATTACCTTCATATCTCAAGCCTTCTTCGCCTGAAATATTTTTAATCAGGTTCTGGCCTGTGCCGTCAGCTTTGAAACCGCTTGTTACATTAATACCTGTACCGTTTTCTCTTGCAGCAGCATAGAAGCCGTTATTTTCATCAAGAGCACCCGTACCGTTATTATGAACATTTGCACCCATATTTAATTTGCCTGAATTAGCAAGAACATTAACACGTCCTGAATGAGTGATTTCACTGTTAACAGTCATATCGCCTGAGCCGTAATTTTTAATGTTAATATTTGCAGTATCACTTGAGATTTTACCGCCGGTTGTCATTGAGCCGCCGCCTTCTCTGTTAATGATACCCATATTGCCTTCTGATGTAATATTTCCGGCAACATTCATATTACCGCTGTAGTTATTGATTGCTGTTTCGCCGCCGCTGGTAATAGTTCCTTTAAGATCCATACCGTTAGAACCGGAAGCTGTTTTACCATTATGTTTTATTGCAACATTATAACCATCATCAGAGATTATTTTAGAATCTGTACCTGTTACAATTCCTTTAGAATTTGTTCTTGACCAGATTGCTAAATTGCCGCCCTGGGTTTCGAGTTTGCCATTGACAGTAAGTGTACCGGCATCATTGTATACTGTCATACCGTTATCAACTCCGGTAACATTACCAGCAATAGTCATACCGTTTGTACCATAGTTTTTAAGTTTCAATTCACCTTCTGTTGTGATATTGCCGTTAACTGTCATGCTTGAATTTGTTGTTGCATTGTTTTTGACTGCAGTATTGCCGTAAGTTTTAATAGTACCGCCAACAGTCATATTACCTGCGTAGTTATTAATAGCAATCTGGCTTTCAGCAGGATCTACAGGGTTGTTAGTTACAGTACCTGCAATTTCCATACCGCCTGAGCCGTCATTTCTGATTGAAAGAAGTTTTTCGCCTGCTACTTCTCCATTTGAAGCAATAGTTAATTTACCTGCGGTAGCACTGTTTCTGATATTCAAATCACCTTCATCAACAGACACTTTGCCGTTAATTGTCAAATTGCCTGCTTTATTTTCTATAGAGACAAGTTCGCCAGCTTTAACTCCTGCAACGTCCATACCGCCTGAGCCGCTGTTTTCTAGTCTGACTTTGTGGTCAGTAGAAACTTTATCTGCGGTATTTGCAATTACCATTTTACCGCCTCTGTTGATAATTCTGATAGCAAAACCTTCTGCAGGTGCAGCAGCACTTTTTACAGAGCCTGTAATATTCATACCGCCTGCGCCTTCGTTAACAATGTTGGTTTTACCTGTAGAATTTGTAGAACCGGAAATTGTTAAAGCACCTGTGCCGTTATTTGTAATTGCTAAATCTTTATTAGTAGAAAGATTACCGCCTACTGTTAAGTTTGTACCTGCGTTAGAAATTTCTAAATTATCGCCTGTATTTTTAACAGTACCTGAAATATTGAGTTCTCCTTTTTTATTATAAATATTCAGATCATTTGTAGAATCTACAGTACCGGATATTTGTATACCATGCTCACCGTTGTTTGTAATATAAAGACCACTGTTAGCCTGTCCGGCTATTGCTGCACCGTTTGCAACCTTACCCTGAATATCGGTGCCGGCATTAGATTTTATTTGAATGTTTGAACCGTTTGCAACAAATTGATTGCCTGAATTAATAAGTCCGTCAGTATTTACAAGTGAATTGAATAATTCATTTGCTCTGGCCGTTGTATCTAAGGCTTCAGTATTGGCTAAACCGTTAAGAATACCGCCTTGAGCACCTACGACAATACTATTGCCTCTAAGCTGAACGCCGTTTCTTGCGAATATTTTACCGTCAACAGTAATATTTCCGGTATTGCTGTGATTGTTTAATAAGTCTGAAATATTGTTTATGTTGGTATAATTTTTCATTGCATATTCACCTTTTAAGGTATTATATGCGCCTTGTTCCGGAGTTGCTACAGATAATGTTCCGACATTTAAAACACCACTTGCTCCGATTGTCATACCACCGGGGGTAATAAATACTGCATGACCGTTGTAGAAATTGCCGTCACGCATTGTATTCAAAATACCATTAATATTAACCCCGCTGTCTACAAGGTTAATAAACGTCTCAAGGTCTCTGCCATTCAGATGATAAATCAAATTGGCTACATCTCCTTGTCCCAAATTGAATTGGTCATACTGTCTGTAACCGACATTACCGTTTATTTGGGAAGGATCAATGTTAAAAGAGCCGCTTCCTCCATTTGTAATGCCGGTAATAACCGATTCTGCATTAGCGCAGGATACGGATAATACCGCTGCCATTGCTGCAATCAATAATTGCTTTTTGTTCATACGTATACTCCTTATTTTTAGTTAGTATTTTAGTCGCAATAATATTCTAATAATATACTAAATAATAACGTCAAAAAAAATATTTATTTGCCATTTTGTAAAGAAATATTAATACGTATTTTAAGTATATTATTTGAATGAAAATTTCTTGTTAAAAACCATTAAACCATAATTATACTCCTTATCTTAATATGATATAAAAATATCATGATATTGCACCTACTATTATAAAGTATATTACGGACAAAAAATTGCTAAACTTTAGTAATTTTTAAGAAATGTTAAGTAAAATTTAATATCACTATTATTTTTGTTAGTTAGCCTTTAAATGCCCCCCAGGCTTTTATAGTACCTCTTTGATATTTTATTAAATAGTATTTCCCTTTAGGAATATATTCGATTGAGGCTTCCATGTGAATTTCTGGTTCATCAGGTTTCATTCCTGCTTTTTTTCGTTTTTCGTTAGTGGTTTTTCTGGCTTTTTCTTCTTTTTTGAGTTCTTTTTTTACCTTTTTGTTATTTAATCTTTGCTGTTCTGTTGCATCTTCTTCTATTTTTATAACGGGAATAACAGCAATTGCCTCTTTAGATTCAAGCAGTATCAAAAATTCTCTGGAATCAGAGAGCGCAAGTTCATAATATCCTGGTTTGATAATTCCGCCTGCATTGTCATACAGAGGATCAGGTATTATAAGCACAGGGTAATCGGAATCTTTTAATGAATATCTGAAAATAGCGTCGCTTCCCGTATAAGTCCCTGATGTCTCCTGAGGCTGCGGAAGGTCAGGCCTAACATGCGGATGGGTTAATACTTTTTCTGCATAAATGCCTTCAAACATTTTTTATACCTTTTACCAAATATTTAATAATTTCGTTAATTTCATTAAAACTTTTCCCAAGCGCTTTTTCATGACCGACAAATATAAGCGACATACAGTTTTGGGAGTTTCCGGTATCTCCTGATTTTAAAAGCAGTCTGTAGCTTTCGCGCATAAGTCTTTTAAGCCTGTTTCTTTTGACTGCGCGTTTATGCGTTTTTTTACTTACTACAAATCCTGCGCGTGTAGGGGATTTGTCATCTTTTTTAGGTAGTCCGGCAAATAGCGTTATTCCGCCTTTAGAGCAGGAATTTTTAACCCTGTATGTTGCTGTAAATGCCTTTTTATTTTTTAGTCTATATTCTTTTTTTAGCATAATTTTTAGTACAAGAACACAGCATGCCAAATATTTTTCGGCCTGCTGTGTTAATTCTATTGTAAAATCCTTTTTTTTTTTTTTTTAAGCGCGTTTTTTTGCTGTTATAGCTAATTTATGACGGCCTTTAGCACGACGTCTGTTCAATACTTCCTGTCCGCCAGGGGTTGCCATTCTTGCTCTAAAACCGCTTACGCGCTGTCTTTTTACTTTTGTTCCTTCTAGTGTACGTCTCATTTTTCTTTATTCCTTTTAATTTATATTTGTCGTATAATTCCAATGTAAATTAAAAAAAATTTTTAGTCAATAAGAAAAGAGGGGCAGGTTACGTTATATGAACAAAAAATGTAAAATAGGATTTATCGGATGCGGTAAAATGGCTAGTGCTATAATAAAAGGTACAATTTCTTCAAAATTTTTGCCGAAAGAAAATATTAAAGGATCAGAAGTTAACTGTACTGTTGCAGAACTTGCTCAAAGCCGTTTGGGTATTGATGTTATAACCGACAACCGGTTTTTGACAATGGATTCGGATGTAATTTTTGTTGCTACAAAACCGAATTATGTTCCGGCGGTGCTGGATGAAATTAAAGACGAAATTACACCTGAAAAACTGGTTGTGTCCATTGCAGCAGGCGTTTCAACAGAAAAGATTGAAAAAATTATCGGAATGAAAAGGGTTGTACGTGTGATGCCGAATACTCCGGCACTTGTTCTTGAGGGAATGAGCGGAGTCTGCAAGGGAGCTTATGCGCTTGATGATGATGCTGAATTTGTGCTAGAACTTTTATCAAATATAGGAAAAGCAATAGAGGTCAGCGAAGAACAAATGGATATTGTAACTGCAATTTCAGGCTCGGGACCTGCATTTTTCTATAAAGTTATAGAAGATATGGCGCGTGCAGGAGAAAAATTAGGTCTTGAATATGAAAAATCGCTTGAACTTGCAACTCAAACCGCTTTAGGTTCTGCTAAAATGGTTATGAACAGAGGCGAAATCCCTGTTCAGACATTGATTGATAATGTTGCAACAAAAGGCGGCTGTACATTTGTCGGAATTTCTGTTATGAATGATGAACATTCTGATAAACTGTTCTATGACACAATTGAGCAAACTGCTAAAAAAGCGCATGAACTCGGAAAATAGTCTTACTTCTCTAAAAGAGGACAGTTTATTTTTCCCTCTCTCGGGAGAGGGATTAAGGGAGAGGGTTTTAATAAGAAAGTTTGGCTTTCGATAAAAAATCCGTTAAAGAAACAGGCTTAGGCGGATTTTTTTTACCAGAAAGCCCCTGATAAAGTCCTAAAATGCAGGCAGGGCAGGTGGTTATTACATAATCTGCCTCTGTTTTAAGAATATTTTCAGCTTTTTTATTTGAAATTTCTCGTGAAATTTTATTATTTTTTATGGCAAATTCGCCCGCAAAGCCGCAGCATTCATCGTAGTTCCCCATTTTTACATATTCAACATTTTCACAATTTTTTAAGAGCGGTTCAAGAAAATCATCATTTTCAAGATGGCAGGGTTTATGGAATGTTACTTTTACAGGTTTTGGAAATTTGAATTTTATATTTTCTTTTAAAATAAGTTCCCCGAGGCTGATAAAATTCACATCCATATACTGTTTCAATGTGCTTTCGCAGCTTGCGCAGTCTGTCAGAAGATAATCAAAATCGCAGTCTGACATTTTTAGATTATGCTGTTTAACTTCTTCAAACCGTTCAAGATTTCCGCTTGATAAAAAGGGCTGGCCGCAGCAATCAAAATCTTTTTCGATTATTTCAATATCGGAATTTTTGAATATTTGTTTTAAATATTTATCAGTACGCGGGCATAAATTGTTCACACACCCTTTGAAATATAAAACTTTTACTTTTGAGTCCTGTTTAAGAGTATATTTAGGGCGAAACGGATGTGTTATGAATTTGAAAAATTTTATAAAATTCCCGAAAACGTATTTTGATTCAAGTAAAAAAATAATTTTTCCGGGAAGTGTATTTTTTGAGTATTCGTATTTTGCTGTTTCAAAAATTTTGCATACGTCAATTGCACTCGGACAGAAATTTGTGCATTTCCCGCATTTTAGACATAAATCAAGGTATTTGTCTATATTTTTATTTAGTTTTAAATCACCTTTTAGGACTCCATCGAGCATAACAAATTTTCCGCGTGAAACAGCACAGTCGTTTCCTGTAATTTTGTATACAGGGCAGACGGATTGACACAGTCCACATTTTGAGCATTTGTTTATCTCATCTTTGAAGTCTTCCAGTTTATGCATATCATTATGATAGCATGGAAATTACCAAGGGTAATCGTTTTTTATTTCCCAGCCATCCATCATAATTTTTGTTGAGCAGCACTGACCATTGCCTGTTTTATTGCAGCTACTGTTTATATCATTTTCGGAATATCCATTACAGAAATCTGTTACTTTGTCATTATATATTTTGAATAAAAAAACATCTTTTCCTATAGCATTTGGTCTTTTGGCACCATTAAGGTCTATGTAAAATTTTTGTTGTCCTCCCCAATATTGAACTCCGGCATCCTCATTCCAAGAAAATGGCACGAACGCTATTAACGTACCATCGCTTAATATAATTGTATAGCGACTGTTTCCTGTTAAATTTATTCCGGCACTATTATTGCCATTTGGAGCTTTCGCATTAGTGTCATAAGAGCAATCTCCATAATTACTGCATTCCTGAATTGATTTGAAATATGGCAGCCAATATGTTTGGACATATTTTTTTATATTTTCGGAATTAATGGATTGTGATGTGTCAATCCAATCTTCTGACGGTCCGTTTTCATTTTTTGACATTTCATAGGCTTGAGATATAGTTGAATATACCTTTTTCAACTGCGCAACAGTTTGTTTTTTCTGATAATTTGCAATCAAAGAAGGCATAGTCATAGCCGCAACAACACCGATAATGCCTAAGGTAATTAACACCTCAGCTAATGTGAAGGCGGCTAGACGAATATTATCGAAGCAGGCTGCGTGTGCATTACATTCTGCAAGTGTAAAAACTTGTTTCATATATATTCCTCCAATACATCATAATTTATACTTATTTATATTGTAACACATTATATATATTAATGCAATACATCAATTTTAATAATGTATTGCATCCTTAAGTTAAAGCTACAATAAAGGTTTAATTAAAAAATGGATATAAAAAAAGAATTCGGGAAAATACTCAGAGAAATAAGAACTACAAAACATCTTACACAGGAAAAAATGGCTGAAAATATCGGAATACAGCCCGAAAATTATTCAAGAATTGAAAACGGACTTTCATTTCCAAAACCTGAAAATATAGTTAAAATAAGTAAAGTTTTAGGTGTTGAAATTGCAGAGTTATTTCAGTTTTCTCATCTCAATGATTATGACAGCATTTTAGAAACAATTATTGATAAGCTGAAAAGTGATAAAGATGCAACTGTTATGACATACAAATTTTTGAAAAGTATAGGTAAAATTTGATATTATTTTTGTTCCCCTGAACTCATTTCAGGGTGCATCCTTTGAGTAATACTCCACTCCTTAAGGGCAGACTCACACAAAATTTTTAAGATTTTGAAACAAGTTGAGAATGACAAAAATTTTGGCTTGCTTTGGCAGGCAAGTCAGGCATGGCAATAATGCAGGCTTTATTTTACAACTTTATGCAGCCCATGGGGTTTGTCGACATTTCTTCCCAGATCTGTAGCAATTTCAAGTGCAAGAAGCTGGGCTATTACAATAATACAAAAAGATTTTACAATTTCGCTTTCACATTTTATATCAATATTGAATTTTGTGTTTATTTTATCGTTTGAACACCCTAAGATGCATAAAGCGGGGTTGTAATCTTCTTCAATTTTGTTTAAATTTTTGATTGCAGTGTAGCTTAATTCATTTACCGAAATATGTATCATGGCAGGTTTGTTGTTCAAAATTGCGACATGGCCATGCATAAATTCGCCTAAAATATTAGAATAAACATTTATATAAGATGTTTCTTTAATTTTTAGAGAAGCTTCTTTTGCAAGAGCATAAGAAATTCCGTCTGCTGTTATTACAATATTTTTGTATTTAGATAGAAACTTTGCCATTTCTTTAATTTCAGGATGAAGCTCATAAGAAGCCCTGATAAATGAAGGCAGTGTTATTAAATCGTTAATATAGTTTGTAATATCAATCCTTTTGTGCGCCGCATATTTTAAAACAAGCAGTGTAGAGCACAGCATTTGTGTTGTCAAGGATTTTGTAGCTGCAATACTTTTTTCTTCGCCGGCACAGCAGTCAATTTTAAAATCGGAAGCTTCCCAGATAGTTGAGCCTTTCTTATTTGTTATACAGAGAGTACGCATTCCAAGTTCTTTTGCCTTTTTCAGTGCAGAATTGGTATCTGATGTCTCTCCGGATTGTGTTATAAATACATATAAAAAGTCGTTATCTTTAGGTACAGCTGATTTCAGAAGAAATTCGCTTGAATAAATCGCAGCAGCTTCCATACCCGCAATGTTGCCGAAAAGATCTGCAGCAAATCTAGCACAATGGTATGATGAACCGCTTGCAACAATTATAATTTTTTGAACATCAGCAGGTATATCAAACAATATGTAATTATTGTCATTAATGTGTGTTTGCAGGAGATTTTCAAGAACATCTGCCTGTTCAAAAATTTCTGTTTCCATGCTGGTTTTTGGTTTTTGATTAAATAACAAGAGCCCTCCTTGAAATCCATGACAATTTTGTATAGATTTTAGTCCTCCCGCAAGGACATTATGTTTAATCCAATATTTCTTTTAATATTTCGTTAACAGCTTTCGGGTTAGCTCTGCCTTTTGTTTCTTTCATAACCTGTCCTACAAAGAACCCTAAAAGCTGAACTTTTCCGTTTTTATATGCACTAACCTGGGCCGGATTTGCATCACATACCTTTTGCGCGATTTCTTTAATTGCTCCTGTATCGGATATTTGGCTCAAGCCTCTTTTTTCAACAATTTCAGAAGCTTTTGAACCGTCTTTCATCATATCGACAATGATTTGTTTTCCGATGTTGTTTGAAATTGTATTTTTTTCGATAAGAGAAATTAATTCAACAAGATTTTCAGGAGTCAGTTTAGTTTCATTAATTTCAAGTTTAGTTTCTTTAAGGTATGCTGCAATTTCTCCCATAATGAAGTTTACAGCAATTTTTGGAGAAGCGCCGAGTTTCAAAACTTCGTCAAAGAAAAGCGCAAGCCCCATCTGTTCAACGATTACAGATGCATCGTATTCGCTCAGTCCTAAGCTCATATAGCGTTCGCGTTTTGCCTGAGGAAGTTCGGGCATTTTTGCTCTGATTTCTTCTACCCATTCTCTTGAAATTTTTAAAGGCATCAAATCAGGTTCTGGGAAGTATCTGTAATCGTGAGCGTCTTCTTTACCTCTCATTGATTTTGTTTCTCTTGCATTGTCATCCCACAATCTTGTTTCCTGAACAACTTTTCCGCCTTCTTCAACTATTTCAATTTGCCTGTCGATTTCGTATTCAATGGCTCTTTGAAGCGCCGAGAAACTGTTTACGTTTTTAATTTCCGCACGTGTTCCGAATTCTTTTGAACCTTTAGGCATGATAGAAATATTTGCGTCGCATCTCATTGAGCCTTCTTCAAGGTTGCCGTCACAAACACCTATGTAGCGGACAATATTTCTTAATTCTTCCATATAATTTCTGGCTTCTTCAGAAGATCTCATATCAGGTTCTGACACGATTTCTAAAAGCGGAGTGCCGGCTCTGTTGAGGTCAACCAGAGAATAAGAAGACCCTGCAAGGCCGTCAGCACCTGCATGAACAAGTTTACCTGCATCTTCTTCAAGGTGTGCACGTGTGATACCGATTTTTTTACCTTTAACATTTAAGTATCCGTTTACACAAATCGGTTCATCATATTGAGAAATCTGGTAACCTTTAGGAAGATCCGGATAAAAATACTGTTTTCTGTCAAATTTACATCTTTCAGGAATTTCACAATTAAGTGCAAGCCCTGTTAAAATCCCCATATTAACAGCTTCTTTATTCAATACAGGTAAAACCCCGGGCATACCTAAAGTAATCGGACTTGTCTCTGAATTCGGCTCTTTACCGAATTCACAGCCGTCAGGGGCGAATATTTTTGATTTTGTTTTCAACTGTGCGTGTACTTCCAAACCTATAACAACTTCGTATTTATCTCTTAAATCTTCCATTTTATCTCCTTATTTATGAGTTTATTTTAGCATAAACAAAGATTTTAGTAAAAAATTTTTTTACAGTTGCCATGGGTAATCATCTTTGATTTCCCAACCGTCAAATTCGATTAAAGCAGAACAGCCGCCTTTGTAGTGGTATTGTTCATGCTTTTTACAAGCTTCCAGTAAATCTTTACGTTTGGTAAGGTTATATGTGTTAGCAGAACCGGCTTTGAATTTGTATGTATGGTTGTTCTGTTGACTCTTATAATAAATGAAAAAACATCTTTATCATATTTATTAGGTTTTTTTTCACAGTTATAATCATAAGTTATATGCATCATAAGAGCATTCGGACCAGTACCACCTGTTAATATTGAAAAGCAGCTTCCATCCATAAATACATAAGCAGTACTTATAGAGTAACTTGCTGCCGTTCCATCTTCCCCATTTATTAACTCTATCAATTTTTTGCAGGTTTTGTCTCCGGCTTTGCATTCTTTAAGTCCTGTTAAAAAAGGATATAAATAAGTACTTACAAATTCATTTGTTTGTTCTGCATCATTTTGTTTGTTTGGATAGTCCCAACTAGACATGTCCCCGTATTGAGCTGACGCCATTGTAAATGCGTTTTGTATTGTTGATGAAAATTTTTTTAATTTAGATGCGATTTCCTGTTTTTTATAATGGCCTATAATTGCGGGCAATGTCATTGCCGCCACTACCCCGATAATACCAAGAGTTATTAAAACCTCTGCGAGTGTAAATGCCTTTAAAAATTTATAACGTCTTAACCCCTTGATAAAAGCGACCTTTGCGGGGGGGGGGCAATTCTAAGCTCATTCAACATCATATTTTTCTCCTTTCTTTTAATAAGTCATTTTCCAGCCTTCTTCCATTATTCTTGCAGCACAGCCTTCGCCACTGACATTTTCGGGAGCATCATCCAATATTCCTTCACCGGCGCATAGAGCTTCATTTGTCCTCCAGTAATTATTCCCTGATACACTACCAGAGAATGCCTTGGCGTAGTCTCTTCCGTACATGGCATATAAATGTCCGTTTTGCCCAACTATAAACTTAAATATGTCTCTGCCATATTGATTTGGCCGTCGAAGGCTGTTTACATCAATAGTAACTTCTGCACAGAAATTTTCAATTGTACTTAAATTTGGATATGCTACTGTTGTGCAACCTTTTGGTACTACAACATACATGGCTCCGTCAGGTGTCATAAATTTAAATCCTTCTGTTGAACGCCAATCTTTAGCATCTGTTAATTTCGTATTTTTAGGCTTTAATGGAGCAGATTGTAAATTCGGCTGTATTGCAGTTCCATTTGAAACGGTTTTTATTATTTTTATAGACTTTGTCATTTCTTGTTCAAATTTACTGTTCCAGGAAGTGTCTGAGGCTGTTCCGTCAAATGCACCGGTACAAATAATATCAGTACATTCATGTCTGAACATAATATTCTGCATTGCCTGTTCAAACTGGCTTAAAGATTTTTGCAATTGCGTAACATATTCTTTTTGGTGATAATGCTTAACAATTCCGGGCATAGTTAATGCAGCTACTACGCCGATTACTGTAAGCGTTATCATAACTTCTGCAAATGTAAAGGCTTTCTTTCCCAAATCCAACTCCATTATATATATTATAACTTATTTTGTAAAATTTTCAAGCAATTCAATAAGTTTTTTATGTAGTTTTACATTATGCACACGAATATAATCAACTTTATTTTCTATTGCAATGGCATTAAGGGCAGTCGTATATATGTCTTTTTCAAAGTTATCGGCTTCATTCATATCAAGCAGACTTTTTCTTGAAATCCCGAGCATCACAGGGTAACCAAGATTTTTAAATTCTTCACAGCGTCTTAATATTTCAAAATTATTTTCTCTTGTTTTGCCAAAACCTATACCGGGATCAATTATAATTCTTTCAATCCCTTTTGAGCGTGCAAAATCTGTTTTTTTCTTGAGATTTAAGTAAATTTCTTCAATAACATCTTCATATTGCGGGCAATTCTGCATATTTTCAGGTGTGCCTTTTGAATGCTGAATAATTACAGGGATATTGTATTTTGCAATTACATCAGACATTTTTTCATCGTAATCAAATCCTGATACATCATTTATAATATTTGCTCCTGCTTTTAGGGATTCTTCTGCTACGATAGAACTTCTGGTGTCGATACTCAATTGAATTTTTCCTTTTGCAAAATCTATAACGGGAAGCAGTTTTTTTAATTGTTCTTCTGCATCGACAGCTTTTGAATACGGTTTTGTTGATTCTGCTCCGATGTCTATTATATCGGCTCCTTCATCAATCATTTCAAGCAGGTGTTTTTTCGCTTTTTCAAAATCATTATACATTCCGCCGTCAGAAAAAGAATTGTCTGTCAGATTTAATATTCCGACGATTTGGCATCTTTTTTCTGCCGCTGGTGAGGTTGATATAAGTTTTTCTCCAAGTTCTTTTAAACCGAACGGCTGAAATTTTAGTTTTTCTGCAATTTTTTTTATTTGCGAAACAGATGCGCCTAAAATACAATCTGATTTTTCAATTTTTCCTGTAATAACTTCTCTGTGTGTAGCACAATCAGCACCGGCAGAGATTGCGGTTTGTTTTAGAATATTTGCCTGAGCCGGCGAAAGTGAATATATTTTTATATTTTTGTATTCAAATTTGTCAACAGCTTTTTTGGCATATGATTTGTCAAATCCTATGCGGTTTAATTCAGTTTCAATATCAGTATTTTTTAGTTCTCTTAAAATAAAATCGTGCATAAATGAAGCTTAGCACGATTTTTTATATTTAACAACTTTTAATTGTTTAATTTATTTTCAACCGTTTCTGTTGTAACTTTTGCAATATCAGAAATTCCTGATGCAAGAGTTACAAATCCGAAGCAGTAGCCTAAAGCGCCGGCCCCGGCTTTGAATACCCGGCTTTCAACAAGCGGTTTGATGTATTTCAAATTTTTAAACTTTGCTCCCCAGTTAAGAATGCTGTTTTTAGCCCATTTTGCGTTTTCTGCAACTTTTGCCCAGAGACCTTTTGATTGTTTTGCAACATTTCTTGCAGCTTTGGTTGTTTCTGTAAAGCCATGCATTCCCTTTGATACTTTTGAAGCAGAATTAAATACATCAAACGATTTTGCGGCACGTGCTTTTGCAGCTGATGTTGTAGCGGCTATTGCACCGCCGCCTGTTACAACTTTTTTTTCAGCATCGTTGTCTTTTTCTGATTTTGCGGATTGCGCGTTGGATGTGAATGTGAGTCTGTCATTTAAAGAAATAGCCATTATTCTTTACCTTTTGCTTCATCCTGTTCTTTAAGAGCTGTTACTCCTGATGCAACACCGCCTGATGCGCCCATAAAGTTAACTGCTGCTTTTTCGTAAGTTCCTTTTTTAACGCCTCTGATTTTGGTATAAATTTTTGTTACGCCTGTTTTTACTGCGTTATAAACAGTAGAAACACCTTTGCCGATGGCTTTGAAAAATCCGACAACGGGTTTGCCTACCTTTGTTTTTTCAAATTTATTTATTTTATTTGCAGGCATTTTGTAGGCATCTGAGGCTAAAAATCTTGTTTTAATTGTTTTTGCAGTTTCTTTTATAAATGTATTTGTTGCTTTGATTTGTTCTTTTAAACTTTTTACAGCAGATGATTTATTTATTTTGGAGAATAGCTGAATAGTTTTCTTTGTCCCAAAACCTGTAGCCATACCGCCTAAAAGACCGGTTGTAACAATTGCACCGCCTTTTAAGGCAGTTTTGGCAACTTTTGGCATTTTGATTTCATCGTCTTTTGCAAGATTTAAGAGTTCTTCCTGCTGATCTTCCAATTCAGCACGTGCTTTTTGATATTTTCTTTCTTCAATTTCTTCTTGAGTTAATTCTCTTCGTCTTGTTGTTCCGAATGCAGGACCGTAATTGTTCGAAATTTTAGGCTGTACTGTTAACATATTCATCTCCGGTTAAATAGTTTTTTCAATATTACCTAACAAGTGTAAAAAATTTTTGTTGCTGGTTTTGGAATGTTCTGTTAATAATTCTTTACATAAAATTAATAAATTTCATGCTGATACATTATTACACATAAAGCTTTATTTGTAAATAAATTTACTGCCCTGATATGA
>CALVEO010000040.1 GCA_944326615.1 Candidatus Gastranaerophilales bacterium
ATTCGACGTAGTAATCTCATTTATATTACATAAATTATGAGATTGCGACGCTCCATTCTGTCGCTCGCAATGACAGTCGTTAGCTTGCAGATTGGATTTAGAAATCCGATGGGAACATTTTCCACCCCATTTTGGTAGGGAAATATGTTTTCTCGCAATGGTTTGAAAAGTTTATGCAAAACTCAAATGGCGGATGGAACGGATACGTTCCCCCTCCCCAAATGGGGAGGGCTGGGGTGGGTAACAATCAAAAGACTGGAAGTTTAGTTAACTCTGAATGACTAACTATTTTATCATCTTTATAATAAGGTTCTAAAGATTAACTTCAGGGTATTACGGTATCCTAAAGTTTTTCTTTCCTGCCATAAAAATTTAATTGTTTCAGGACGGATTTTAAGATTGTTTTCAATATTTATTTTAGTAATATAATCACTGTGCAATCTTTTATTACCCGTTACGAGTGTAGAGTTTCCTGCGTTATTTTTATGTCTTCTGTATCCGACAAGGGGCGTATAAATTATTGCGGATCCGCCAATCAGATGTGCAAAATTAAACAAAAATTTATCAGGGCAAATTCTCCACTGGTCTGTCTGTTCATAATCTCTAATGATTTCAATAGAGGATTTTCTGAACATAGCAGAACTGTTCGGCGACCAGTACCAGCCTCCGAAACGTTTGTGTTTGAGAATTTTATATTTAACAGGCATGTCGCATAAAATTTCAATTCCTTTTATGTCATTATGTGCTTGTTGCAGAATTTCATCGGCCTTCATCTGTGGTGATGAAATTGATTTTAGGGTGTGAACTTCATCTTCTTCGCCTATTTCAATTATTTGGCAGGAAGTAAATGCAACAGACGTTTCCAGGTGGACACGGATATGAGCCGCAGCATATTCTTTACATAAAACATCATCACTGTCTATAAAACTTATAAATTGTCCTTGTGATGCTTTCAATCCTGTTATCATTGAGGCAAGCTGCCCTGAATTTTTTTCATGTTTAATCAGCGTAATTCGTAAATCCTGATTATCTGATATGAAATCTTCAATTACTTTGCAGGAATTATCTTGAGAACAATCATCAACAATTATAATTTCAAAATTCTTATATGTTTGTGCTTTAATGCTCTCTAAAGTTTTGAGAATATATTTTTCATAGTTATATGAAGTTACAACAAATGAAATAAGCGGAAGTTTAAGCATTTTCACCGCTGTCTTTCCCTTCTGCCAGAAGCCTTTCCATTTTTTTGTTGTGCATAACAGATGATATAAATGCAAGCACAATAAAACCTAACCCGATACCGCCTGTTACGACTTCAGGAATTTCTTTAACGGTTGACACAAGCATGAGACAAGCTAAAGCTCCGATTGCCCAGTGAGCTCCATGTTCAAGATATAAAAATTTTGCAAGAGTTTTCTTTTCTACAAGCATGATAGTTAATGAACGTACGAACATCGCACCGATTGCAAGACCTATTGAAATTATGATAATATCCTTGCTCAGTGCAAAGGCGCCTAAAACACCGTCTAAGGAGAAAGATGCATCAATCAATTCAAGATAAAGAAAACTTATCAGCCCTGTACAGCCTGCGCCTTTTGCAGCACAGCTTGCAAGACGCATTTCTTCATGTTTTTCAAGATAATGAGTAAACCCATCTATTGCAAGATAAGTTATAATTCCGGAAATCCCTGCAATCATAACATGAATTTTTTGTTCAGAAGGCACAAAATTTTGTGTTGCCAAAAGCATTAAAAGTGAAATAATAACCTCAATACCTTTAATATGATCAAAATGCGACAGCCATTGTTCTATTGGTTTAATCCAGTGTACCTGCTTTTCGTGGTTGAAGAAGTAATTAAGAAACAACATAATCAAAAACATGCCGCCGAAAGTTACAATAGGTGCATGTGTCTCATGCAGATAAAATGCGTACTTATCAGCATTTGTAAGTGCGATATTAGCAACCTCAAGCATTCCCAACTTAGCAAAAATAGACACAACTAATATAGGAAATATAAATCTCATACCGAATACTGCGATTACAATACCCCAAGTTAAAAATCTGTGGCGCCACTTATGGCTCATTTTTTCGAGTTTCATCGCATTAACAACTGCGTTGTCAAAAGATAAACTAATTTCTAAAATACCTAAAACAATTGCAATAAAAACACAAGTAAGTCCTGTGCCGTTATGTACATGTTCTCCCCAGAAATATGCACCAATTAACCCCGCAATAGTTACTATATAAGAACCTAAAAAATATTCCAACATTTTGAATTTTCTCCTTTTGCTCTTATTAATTATACCGAAAAATTATTGATATTCAAGCATTTTTCAATTTGTCTACTTGACAATTGTTTTGGTATATGTTAATATAAATATATGTAAGAATTTTATGGAGCGATTTATGAAGGAGATAGAAGTAATTAATATGTCTGCATTTAGAAAATTCCCAGTAAATTTTGTCCCAAGTGTTAATAATTGTAAAGTTGGGGGGGGGGGCGCTTTCCTAGCTCCTAAAAAAACTTTCGGGGCTTATACATTAGCTGAGATTGTAATAGTTTTACTTGTTGTAGCGGTTATAGTTTCTGTTAGTATACGTGTTACAAAGGCAAAACTGGATAATATTATAACTTATACATATTATTCAGCTTATTCTGTGCTTCGTAATGTCTCACGTAATATGTATTCTGAGTTTAAGTCAAATGATGAAATGTATATCCAAACATATAGTATTTTAGAAAACTATAAGCTGGCTAATAATATTTTTTCGGGTGTGCTTAATCTGTTTAAATCAAGTGCGCAAGCATATTTTGTTGTAGATACTCCTCCTACAATGGGGTATTATGCTTGCGGTAAAGAGATTATGACCATACCGGGGGAAGGACGTACAATTACTTCAAATGAGGTTGACGGGATTATTTATGTTGGTGATGATAGTCCCCCTTGTAACGAGGTTGTTTATGGTGTTGTCCCGAGAACTTTAGACGAAGCTTCAGCAGCATGCCCTAATCATGTTGTTTCTGATCTTTTTTATGGTGCCTATAATGCAAACTTACTTGAAATTGGGAAAGCTACTCCATATAAATGTCCTGGGAAATATGGCGGGTATTATGGAACTTATGCATACCCCGGATTAAGTACTGCTGAAGGATGTATTTACCCTTGTAATGACGGAGACTTTTATCATGGAGTAGAAGATAGTATGAGTTGTGGTTATTATTCAGAGCCTCATTATGATTATAATTCTTGTACATATCGTTACGATGGTACTGAATCTAAATCAATTTTAGGGATTTTAGTACGTAACGAACCAAAGCCGGATCCTGAACCTGGTGATGATGAGCCTTCAGGATCTGACGTTGTAGTAAATTGTGATGTCCCTGATACGATTTCCCAACAACGGGCCTATTGTTCTCACGGATATGAAGGTTATGATCCAACACCTGGTGTTTGCGATTACAGTGTAAAGCCTTCACATTGGCCGCCGGCATGCAGCGCAGGATATAGCTGGAATTATGAAGAGTACGATTGTAAATGTGTAGTTGAACCGCGTACATTACCTCGGAACGGCGAAAACTTTTGTAAAATGTTTGCCGGGTATGTAAATACAAAAGGCGGCAGTATTGAATGTTCCGGTGATGCAGTTCCTTTAAATTCCGAAGATTTCAGCGGGAAAGAACCTGATTTGATATTGCGTAACGGTATGCGTTTATATAATGTTCGTCAAAATCCCAGAGAAATAGCAGAGTTGTCCGGTAATACAGATGGAGGCGGTTATAACGGTGTGGCGAATATCAATTCCTATGGTTACACTGTTTATGTTGATATAGATGGTGATAAAGGTAATTCTGTTTTATGGGAAGATGTTTATCCTTTTTATATAACTATGTCTGGAATAGTAATACCGGCTTATGATAATTCTCATCCCGGATTGTCAGGCGGGGACAGTCGGAATCATTTAATGGTGAGTGTGGAACATGAAACTATTGGAGCAAACGGTTCCCGTAACAGATATTGGTTGAAAAAGAGTGTATCTTTTAAAGAAGGAGCTTGCTCAACCGGTTATATATCAGCAGCTACACCTTATTGCAGTGGAGTGCCTATAGAATTGTCCTGCGCAGGTGAAAACGGTTATTCTTGTAATTTAAAACATATAAAACCTGCGAAATTTCTCTTTTAAATGCGTAATTTTCACAAATAATAAAAAAAAAGTGGAAAACTAGTTTTCCACTTTTTTTTTATTAAACTTTGAAAAAATTTTTGTTTCTGTTATAATCAAGGTATGAAAGATATGTTAGACAAAATTCTCCAAATTGAGAAAAAATATAATGAGTTAGGTGAAACTCTTTCAGATCCTGCTGTAATTCATGATTATAATAAATTCAGAGATCTTTCCAAACAAAGAAAATCTATGGAAGAAACCGTTGAACTTTATTATGCTTGGAAAAAAGCTGTTGATGCGATTGAAGAAGCCAAACAAATGATTCATGAAGAAAAAGATGAGGAAATGAAAAGTTTCCTTAAAGCCGAAATAGAAAATAATGAAGCTAAACTTCCGGAATATGAACAGCGAATGAAAGTTTTATTATTGCCGCGAGATCCGATGGATGATAAGGATATTATGCTTGAAATCAGAGGCGGAGCCGGCGGTGATGAGGCAAACATTTTTGCAGGTGACCTTGCAAGAATGTATATGAGATATGCTGATAAACAAGGCTGGCAGACTCAAGTTTTAAGTAAGACCGAATGTGAAGCAGGTGGTGTTTCCGAAATTATTATTTCAATGAAAGGCGATAGTATTTATTCTAAGTTGAAATACGAATCAGGAGTACATAGAGTTCAAAGAGTTCCAGCAACGGAATCTCAAGGCAGAGTGCATACATCTACCGCTACAGTCGCAGTAATGCCTGAAGTTGATGATGTTGAAGTAAACCTTAATATGAATGATGTTGAAATTACAACAGCACGTTCAGGCGGAGCCGGCGGTCAAAATGTTAATAAAGTTGAAACTGCTGCAAGAGTCTTTCACAAGCCTACAGGAATTATGATTTTCTGTACAGAAGAGCGCTCCCAGCTTCAGAACAAAGAACGTGCGCTTCAAATTCTTAAAGCAAAACTTTATGATATGGAAGTGCAAAAACAGATGAAAGAAATTACTGATTTGCGGCGTTCTCAGGTGGGCACAGGCGACAGAAGTGAACGTATCAGAACATACAATTTCCCTCAGGGACGTTTGACTGATCACAGGATTAATCATAATCTGAATGTAAATACTATTATTGACGGCGAACTTGATGAATTGATTAATCTTTTAATAGAGCACGACCAGAAATTAAAATTGGAGAAACTAGCTGAGGTGAATTAGTGGTTGAAAGAAAATGCGTCGGGTGCGGTAAAATTAAAAACAGGGATGAACTGATAAAGATTACAAAGGAAAATACGCGCGGCGACGTTATTATAAACCACAGTAATAAAATATTTGGCAGATCCGTATATCTCTGCTATAATAATTCTTGTATTGAGGCTGCTTTTAAAAAAAACAGAATTGCAAAAGCTTTGAAAACTTCAATACCGGAAGATTTGAAAGGAAAATTGATAAATGAGTTTTGAGACAATAAGAATAAATGAATTAGCAAAAGAACTAGGGCTTACAAGTAAAGAAGTAATAGAAAAACTTGCCCGGATTTCAATTACAGGCAAAACTCATTCAAGCACACTTACACTTGATCAGGTTAAAAGATTGAAAGAATTTATTTCATCCGGAGAAGTGAAAGAAGCTAAAAAGCCAAAAGCTTTTGTTGTCAAAAAGGCAAAGAATACTGAACCTTCTGTTGTTGAAGAAGTAAAGAACAAAGAAACAAAAGAAGAACTTCCCAAAGCAGTTGTTCCAAGAGTGGAAGTTGTGAAACCTAAACCGCAGAGCCGTCTTGAAATTGTAAGGCGCGCCCCGCAAAAGCCTGTTGTTGAAAAACCAGCCAAGCAGGTTCCGGAAGGTAAAAAATTCCCTCCGCGTTCTGATAGACCTGTAAAAGGAGAAAGACCTTTCCCGCCTAAAAAAGACGGTGCTCCGGCTGGTAAAAAACCGTTTGAAAAACCTTCCGGTGAAAGAAAACCTATTCAAAGAACTATTATATCCCAGGATATTTATGAAAATAAAGGCGGCGGCAGAAGACGTGCGGATGGCAAGAAAAAAGGTAAAGATTTTAATTCCAAAAAAGAAGAACAGGAAAGAATTTCATTAGAAAAAGCAGCAGCTCAAAAGCATAAAAAACGTACTCATAAGGAAGAAGAAACAGAACAGGTTACACAAATTGTCGTAAACAGAGCTATGACAATCAGCGAGCTTTCCGAAAAAATTCAAAAAACACCTGCTGAAATTGTTAAATTTTTAATGCTTAACGGAATTATGGCCACTGTTAACCAGCTTATTGATGTGGATGTTATTAAAAAAGTTTGTGCTGAATATAACCTTGAAGTTCTTGATGAAGATATAGACGCCTATATGGAAGAAGAGCTTGAAAAAGAAGAAAAAGTTAAAAAACTGACGGAAGTAGATAAAAAATTGCTCAAAAAACGTGCACCGGTTGTAAGTATTATGGGACACGTTGATCATGGTAAAACAACATTGTTAGACAGTATCAGAGCTTCAAAACACAAAATTGTTGCAACAGAAGTAGGCGGGATTACTCAGTCTATCGGTGCCTATACAGTTTATCTTGACAACAATAAAGAAAAGAAAATAGTTTTTGTGGACACTCCGGGGCACGAAGCTTTCACTGAGATGAGAGCGCGTGGAGCAAAAGCTACAGATATTGCAATTCTTGTTGTGGCTGCAGATGACGGTATAATGCCTCAGACAATTGAGGCAATTAACCACGCAAAAGCTGCTGATGTACCGATAATCGTTGCTGTTAACAAAATTGACAAACCGGATGCAAATCCTGACAGGGTTTTACAGCAGCTAACAGAACATGGACTTGTTCCTGAAGAGTGGGGCGGTGAAACAATTGTTGTAAAAGTCTCGGCTTTGCAGGGTACAGGTATTGATGAACTTTTGGAATATATTCTGCTTGTGGCCGAGGTTCAGGATTTGAAAGCTAATCCTAAGGCTGAAGCTTCAGGTGTTGTTATTGAAGCAAATCTTGATAAAGGTAAAGGTCCTGTTGCAACATTGCTTGTACAAAACGGAACTTTGCGCGTCGGAAACTGCATTGTTGTCGGTACGGCTTGCGGACGTGTAAGAGCTTTATTGTCTGACTCGGGTGAGAGAATTCAAAAAGCAGAGCCTTCTACGCCTGTTGAAATTTTAGGTTTAACAGAAGTTCCGCAGGCAGGAGATTATTTTGAAGTCGTTCAAAATGAAAAAGAAATGAAGGCAATTGTTGAACAACGGAAAGAAAAAGAACGTAACAAACGTCTTGAAAATATGCTTCCTGCACATGTCCGTAGAGAAGCTGCCGCCGGAGAAGATGATATTCCTCAATTAAATCTTATTATCAAGGCTAATACAAACGGATCTGCAGAAGCTGTTTCGCAGGCTATTGCCCAGCTTGAATCAAATGAAATAAAAACAAAGATTATACACGTAGGTGTAGGCGATATCTCAGAAGCTGATGTAATGCTTGCTTCTGCATCTAATGCATTAATTCTCGGATTTACGGTTAAAGAAGATGCAAATGCTCTTGCCGCAGCCGAGCGTGAAGGCGTTACAATTAAAAAATATGATATTATTTATCAGATTTTGGAAGATATTGAAAAAACAATGCTTTCACTTTTGCAGCCAGAAATAAAAGAAGTTGAACTTGGAAAAGCTGAAGTCCGTCAGGTATTTACAATCGGCAAAACTACAAGAATTGCGGGCTGTTACGTAACAGAAGGAAAGATTGTAAGAAGCAAAGATGCTGTTATATATAGAGATGGCAAAGAAATCTTCCGCGGGGCAATAGATCAATTGAAACGTTTCAAAGACGATGTAAAAGAAGTTGCTCAAGGGTTTGAATGCGGTATTTCATTTGCGAAATGGAACGATATTGAAGTCGGTGATATAATAGAAGTATCTACCAAAGAAGAAATTGAACGTTCAAGCTTATAAATAAAAACATCGCTGCTTATTTAGATTATATTTGACTTATGGCAGATGTTTAAAATAATCATTATCCAGTAGTGCTTTTGCAGTACAGCCTACTCCTTCGTTATCGAATAACGGCCCATTAGTTCTGCAAGTCTCGTCAGAATATGCAGAATTATTACCTCCACTTGGAATAACTGAGCCGTTTTCAGGTTCTATTTCAAAAACAAAAAAGTCATGACCTAATGCATTAGGCGGTTTATTGATTCCGTTTATATCTACTGTTAATAAAAATCTATCACTTTTGCAAGTGCCTCGATCCAACACTATAAGCATAGAATCATTTGTTGTTATGAATCCGTCATCAAGGCAGTTTTCAATTACCCCTGTTCCGCTAAATAAAGTATTTTTCGGATAATTTTTATAAGTTGATATAATTTTATCGAATAAATCAGAACATTCAGTGTTAGAGCAAAACACACCACCATTAAAATATTTTGCTAAAGGTTTAAAAAACTGAGTTTGTGGTTCTGTATAGTTTTGCGGGTTAGGAATTTGTTGCTCATCATTAATGAATTGTTGTGTAGCCTGACTAATAACGGAATAAGCTTTTTTCAATTGAGTTTGTAAAACTTTAGCTCTAACGTTTTGAATAATTACAGGCATAGTCATTGCAGCAACCATGCCTATAATTCCTAAGGTAATCAACACCTCTGCCAACGTAAACGCGCAGCGTTTACGAGGTGAATAAGAGAATAGGTTAATAAGTGAATCAGTCGGTTTCAGGGAAATATTTCTGTCATCCTGAACTTGTTTCAGGATCTTACGAACGTCAGATTGACCTCTGTGTTTCAGGAGCTTTTTACTTATTCCTTCTCCCCTATGCGGCAGCGTAGCCGCTGCACCCGGTACATGAGTTTTGCATGAATTTTCTATGTCATTACGAGGAGAATGCGAAGCATTCGACGTAGTAATCTCATTAATATTATATAAATTATGAGATTGCGACGCTCCATTCTGTCGCTCGCAATGACAGGCGTTAGATTGCTGATTGAATTTACGGGAACATGCTCCCTCCCTCGGGGGAGGGCAGGGGAGAGGGTCATTATCAGAAGAACAGAAGTTCAGAGGGCAGGAAGGCAGGCTAAATAAAGAAGCTATTTTAGTGCGCAGCACAGATAATAGCTTGCCCTCCTGACATCCGGTCCTCTGTCTGCTATATAACTTACCTTTCTGATAAGCCCCTAATTTTTGAATAACAAGCTTCTGAAACAAGTTCAGAATGCCCCTAATATAAAGATCCCCTAAATAAAATTTAAAATCTGAAAACGCCCTAATGTCGCGGGTCAAGCGGCTACGCTTGCGGGGGGGGGGCAGTTCAAAGCTTCTCTATACATCATTTTTCATCCTCCTGACTTTTTTTTATTATTTATTATTTTGTATGATTTGTCAACCCTTAAAAATAAATAGCCGGTTTGTTTATCAATTTTTCTATATTTTATGATATAATTTTTTTACCAAGGAGATAATTATGACTCTAAGAAACGAACGTGTTAGAAAAGAATTAATGAGAGATATTTCTGATATTTTAAGAAAAGAAATCAGAGGTTTGGCAGGTGTTGTGTCTGTTCTGGATGTAGAAGTTTCTCATGATAATTCATTTGCAAAGGTTATATACAGTGTGCTTGGCTCTGATGAACAGATAGAAAAGACAAAAGAAGTAATAGAAAAAAGTACGCCGAAAATCCGTTATGAAGTCGGTAAACGTATCCGCCTGCGTTTAACACCTGAATTAAAATTTGTTTATACTGATTCTTTAGAAAAAGGTTCTAAGGTCAGCGAGATAATTGATAAGATTTCTCGCGGAGAATTGTAGTGCTCTTCGGTTTCTTAAATATTTACAAACCTGTCGGAATAACTTCTCATGATGTTGTTGCAAAGCTTAGAAAAATCACAGGTATAAAACAAATCGGGCATACCGGAACGCTTGATCCTTTTGCGGAAGGTGTCCTTCCTGTTTGTATTGGAAAAGCAACCCGTCTTATTGAATATTTGAAAGATGATAAGGAATATCTCGCAACGGTTCAATTAGGAATGTCCACAACAACTTATGATAAAGACGGTGAAACTGTTTTTACATCTGATAAAAAAATCTTTGAAAAAGATGTTGTAATGGCGCTTGAAAATTTTAGGGGAGAAATTTTACAAACCCCGCCTGTATACTCTGCAATAAAGGTTAAGGGGAAAAAACTTTACGAATACGCTAGAAAAGGCGAGGCAATCGAGGTTCAGCCGCGAAGGGTTACAATTGAGAAGATTGAATTAAAATCGTTCAATTTTGATTTGCAGCAGGCAGAAATTTTGATTAAATGTACAAAAGGTACATATATAAGATCAATAGCTCAAGATTTGGGGCAAGTGCTTGAATGCGGCGCGCATTTAAGAAAACTTATAAGAACACAGGCCGGCAGTTTCAGAATTGAGAATTCTATTGAGCTTAGAGACGATATGAATGTTTCGGATAACCTTATCAATCCTGTTGAGATACTTGATTATCCAAGATATTTGGTGAGTAATAAAGAGCTTGAAAAAATCCGTCATGGTATGCCGTTAATAAATAAAAATATTGAGCATGGAAGTATTGTTATTTTGGTTTATAATAAAAATGAAATCTGTGCTGTCGGTATGGCAGAAAATAACAGGATTAAATTGAAGAAAGTGTTTTTGTGATGAAAAAGATTTTGTTAGTATTTGTTTTAACATTTTGGGGACAGATTAGTTTTGCCCAAGGGTGCCAAACTTTTTCTTGCCCTGAGCCTTATGATTTAACATCAGGGCTTTCAAGATTTGCAAGCGGAGCAACGGGACAGAATTTTCTGGCTGAAAAAATTGCAGAAAATGTAATAAAAAATTCAATAAAGAAAAATATAACTTCAGGAGATATTGATGTAAAACTAGATTCTTTCAGCACAAGGGATTTGAAGGCTGGAAGGTTTAAGTCTTTTGAATTAACAGCGAAAAACACTGATATAGAAGGTGTTTATCTTTCGTATTTTAATGCGAAAACATTATGTGATTTTAACTATATTGCAAATGACGGCAACAATAAATATTTTGTAAAAGAAAATATACCTATGTCTTTCAAAGCAGAGATGACAGAGGAAGATTTGAATAATACAATGAGTTCTCCTGATTATAAAAGACTGATTAATGATTTTAATACAATCGGCGGTATTTGCAACCTGTTTAGAATCACATCTACAAGTGTAAAATTGCTGAACGGTAAAATGTATTATATTGTAAAATATTCCCTGCCTTTTATGCGCCAGTCCAAAAAAATTGTCATAAGCTCTGATATTAATGTTGAAAACGGCCGTATTGTCCTGGATAATCCTGTATATCAAGGCAATCATTCAACAGCAGATATTGATGCATTTTCTAATCTGTTAAATTATATCAACCCGCTTGATTTTTCTGCAAAAATATTGGAAAATAAAGATGCAAAATTCAGCGTTAAAAATGTAAAAATCTCAGACGGAAAAATTTTTGTTGACGGAATAATAACAGTTTTAAAAGATGAGGAATAATTATGCGTAAAAATGAAAGGATATTTCTAGGTGTAACTGCAGTAATGATGGTTGCAGTCTGTTGTGTTCTTGGCTTGAGAATGCTTTATCATAACGATGAAAATGTCTCAGGGTCTCTCACCCCTGTTCCTGAAACTAAAATTCCGCAGGAAGATCCTGTAACTTTGAAACCGAAACCTGCTGAAAAAGTTTATGTGAATGTATTCTTTATAGGTCAGAATGCAAATAAGGAAGAAATATACCGCGCTGTTAATCGAGAATACGACAAAACTATTGACGGTTCAAAGATAAAGTTTGCAATAGAAGCTCTTATCACAGGACCAACGCCATACGAAAAATCAAAAGGTGTTTACTCTGAAATTCCTGTGGATACGCATATAATAGCAATCAATGAAACATCTGATAAAGTTATAATAAACCTCAATTCCGCATTTGAAAACGGCGGGGGAACTGACAGTCTTTATAAAAGATTGTATCAGCTTATTAAAACTGCTAAAAAAAATACAGACAAACCTGTTTACCTTTATATAGACGGTAATAAGGCAGATGTAATCGGCGGAGAAGGTATTATGATAACCCAGCCGCTTAATGATAATTCACTGGACGGTTAGTAAATGAGTGAAAAAGATTTGGATTACTACCTTAATTTAAACTGGACGCTTATTGAAGGCGAAGATTTGGATTTTGACGGTAATCCATACCATTATATAGAAATTAAAGAGATACCGAGCTTTTTATTTTGTGCAAAAACTCCGGAGCGTGCACGTGAAAAATATAAACAGCAGTTAAAATGGACGCTTCAGGTAATGCTTGAAAGCGGAGAACATATAATAGAACCTGGAGAAGATTATGGAGAGCCTGATTGGGAAAATTTATGCCCCTAGTTTTTGTAAACTTCCGCGTATTTTGGGTTAACAGCAAGCCATTTGAATGCTTGTTCTCCTGTCTCCGGAATGTCAATCACAAATGTTCCGCCGTAGCGTCCGCGGGAAAATGCCAGATATCCTTCTTTTGCAAGGTTATGAAAAGCTTTTCTTATAGTATTTGGACTCAGGTCAAGCTGTTTTGAAAGTTCAAGAATTGACGGAAGTTTTGCTCCTATTTCATAATTTTCTGCAATCATTTTTTTTATGTGATTTTGAGTTTTTTCATAATAATAAAAAGCAGTGTCCGGTGCAGATGCAAAAATTGAAGTTTCTTTTTTTTCGTAAGTATTTTTTTCATCCGGCATTCTAACCACAGTAGTTCCGTATCTTCCGCGTCTTGCCATAAGAATTCCGTCATCTATCAAGGATTTCAAAGCATCATGAATTGTTTTTATACTGACAGATAATTTATTAGACAAATCATTATGCGCAGGGATTTTATCGCCTATTTTCAGATTGGATTTTATAAAATTTTTCAAATCACATTCGACTTTTTTTACAAGAGTCAAATTTTCCTCAGAACTTTTATCAATTTCAAAATCCAAAGATTTTATAATCCATCCTGTTTCGTTGGCTTTTTTGAATTTATGTTCAATAATTCCGATTGTTCCCAGATATTCAAGAGCGAGTCTTGTTGTATTTGCAGAGCATCCGATATGTGATGCAATATTTCTTGAGGATGGGAGATATTGCCCTAATGTAAAATTTTTGTCAAGTATGTATTTTTTTATTGCATTAATAGCTATTTCTCTTTTTGAGGTAAGTTTGCGGATAGACGGTTGTTTGTTATTTTTGTCGCGAATAATTGTGCCGATACACTGTTTGGATTCTACGTAGCCCAAATCTTCTATATATCTGAGGGCATTTTGAATTGTGCCTATACTGACACCTAAAAGATATGCAAGTTCCGGTTTTGAGGGTAGAAGGGCATTAGGCTTTATACATTTATCGTTGTCAATCAAATGCATAAGCCATTTGCCGATAGCAATAGCCTTTGATTCGTTTATATTTTTCAAATCCGGAAGCGGGATTGTGATGTCACTTACTTTAACTTGCTGTAAATCCGATTTTTGCGGGAGCACATATTTGTAATTATTCATACACACATACCTCATTGCCAATAATACACTATTTATAAAAAAACATCAAATTATTTTTTGCTATAGTGTAAAGATAAATTTACATAATATGAAGTGTTATTTAAAAATGGTTGTTTTTATTTTTTCTGAGCCGTTACAATAACTGGAGAATAAGTTAATGTTATTTTGTGATATTCCTGTTTATATTTATTGCAAAAGTCTTTTACATCTTTAAATGTCCAAACAGTTTTATCCAGAGAATTTACGCCGGTATTTTTTATATGTGCAAGAAGCTCCAGTGGTGTAGAGAATTCCAGAATTTGTGTGAATTCTTCACAGTGTAAAATTTTAAAATTTTTATTTAATATCTGTTTAATTTCTGTTAACGATTTATAATCCAGCGAAAGTCCAGTTAAATCTTTTATTTCTTTAAAGTTTCCCGGCGCAAATGTTGAAAAAGCAAGTATTCCTTCAGGGTTTAATATGTCTTTATAATTACTGGTAACTTTTTCCAAATTTGTAAACCATTGAAATACAGCATTTGAAATAATTAAGTCCATTTTTCTTGAAGGTTTTATTTTCTGTGCATTTCCGCAGTAAAATACAGAATTAGGGATGATTTTATTAACATAAAATTTTGATTTTTCAGATAAATCATTTGCAAAATAGTTTTTAAAATTTATATTTTCAGCCATTTTAGCTGTTAAAAGTCCTGAGCCGCAGCCAAGCTCTAAAATATTTTCATAATAATTTTTTATATTTAATATTTCATTTACAAGTCTGTCTGCCATAATGCTTTGTACAACGGCATTTTTATTATATAATTTGAAGCTTTTTTCAAATTTATTTTTCAATAACTTAGTATTTATCTGCATAATATTTCGTTCCAGCATTTAAAATTGTAGTACGGGAAATGTCCGCTATCAAGTAATTCTGTCTGTGCTTTTCCTGTCCAAAATTTCATCTGGTTTTTGAACGGAATTATCCTGTCATTACGGCTTATCAGCGCGTTGTCGAAATAGTGTATATACGAATGCGGAGTATTTTTACTTCTTTCATAAAGTAAATTGAGTTCTAACACGCGGTTTGCAATTGAGCGTTTCACCTGAGTATGCGTGTAGCGTTCAAATTCTTCATGAGTGTCAAAAATATTCCTGTAAAATTTTCCTTCCAAACCTTTTTCAGCGTGCCGCAGTGTTAACAGGAACGGTTTTAAAGGGATGCCGTATTCATCATCTACGGGAAATGGCGTTCCGTTTATTGCAATTTTTTTTGAAAATTTGGGCAATTTATCTTTTAGCTGATATGCACAAAAAACTCCCATAGACCAGCTTATCAAAAAATATTCGTCGTATTCTTGGATTTGTCCGATATTTAATTCGCTGTAATCATAAAACATTAATACGTCAAAATCTTCGCATTTTAAGAATTTAAACGGGTGTTCATCAAAACTCCAGCCGGCAAAGAATATTATAAGTTTGTTGTTATTTTTTTTGTTCAGCCAGTAATATTGCATTAAATAATTCCTCTTCATTTATATCTGTAGTTAGTGAAAACCTGATTCTGGATGTACCCTCCGGTACGGTGGGCGGACGTATTGGCAGCGTAAAATATCCGTTATTATAAAGTAATTCGCATGTATGGATAGTTTCTTTGTTTTTGCCGATTATTAAAGGGATTATATGGCTTTGACTCCCGGCTTTACGTCCAAGGGCAAGCATATACATCCGTTTTTCAAAAGTTTGCGGTAACTTATTTTCGATAATCCATTTGGAAAAGGCAATATTAACAGGAGCTAATGCTGTTGAAAAAATAAACGAACGGGATTTATTTATAAGGTAGTTAATAAGTGTTTTTCTACCTGTCGCAAAGGCCCCTGTTGAGCCTATAGCTTTGCCGAAAGTTCCGATAATTAAATCAACCTTTTCTGTAAGTCCTAGAGTTTCCGTAACGCCAAGACCTTTTTTGCCAAATACTCCGAATGCATGTGCCTCATCAAGAATTAATATGCAGTTATATTTTTCTTTTAGTTCAACAAGTTTTGACAGATCCGCAATATCGCCGTCCATTGAAAACACGCTTTCTGAGACTATTATTGCATTGTTAAAGTTTTTTCTTTCTCTTATTAGAAGTTTTTCGAGAGCTTCCGTATTGTTGTGCGGGTATCTGAAAAATTTTGCATTGCTAAGCCGCATTCCGTCAATAATACTGGCATGGTTCAGTTTGTCAGAAAATATAACATCGCCTTTGCCGGCTATACAGCTGTTTATTCCGACATTTGCATGATATCCGCTGTTAAAAAGAAGTGTTTTTTCTTTGTTAAACATTTCAGATAAAAGGTCTTCAAGTTCATTATATACGGGTAAATTACCTGTAAGAAGTCTTGAAGATGCACTGCCAAACGAAAATTTATTCCCAGCATACTCTAAAAATTCTTCAGCAATTTTTTTGTTATCGGCAAATCCGAGGTAATTATTTGAGGATAAATTTAATAATTTTTTTTCTTGTATATAAATATATTTTTGGTCTTTGTCGTCAAAGTATTTGATATATCTGAGGTGTGAATGTTTTTCCAGGGTATTTAATATGTTGTCATAGTTTTCAAACATAGGAGTAATTTACGATAAAAATTTTTTTGTGTCTATATGTAGTATTTCGATATTTATTATCAAATTGTAATCAAACTTTATATTTCGTTACTTTTTTGCGTATAACGGGTATATATGTTATATATGTATTGTTACATTGGGGGTCTTTTATCAAAAGGATAGGAGGCGGTTTGGTCTTATGAATTACAAAAATCTATTGAAAAAGCGATCAGGATTAACTATGTCAGAGGCATTATTTACTCTGGCTATTATCGGAGTGATTGCATCATTAACTATATTCGGGCTGGTGGCAAAAATCAGCGATGCTAAAAATATTGCAGCATTAAAAAAATTCTATACTTCAATCAGTCAGGTTACAATGTTTGTTATATTGGACAGATCGTCGCCGAATTACTGGGGGTTGGATGAGTATTCACAGGATTCGTCAAAGCTTGCATATTCTTACTATAAGCCTTACTTCAAAGTTGTAAGAGACTGCTCTAATTCTACTGGGTGCTGGCAGTATCCGACGAAATTCTTGAGTGGTAAAGTTTATTTGAAACGGGCACAAATGTATCAATATATGTTTACTCTTGTTGACGGAATGAATGTTTTAATAAATGTTTATCCGAAAGATATTGTTCGCTCTGAATTCGGTGTAAATGTTGAAAAAGATTCCGTTGTATTTATTATTGATGTCAACGGGAATGCTAGTCCTAATCAAATGGGACGTGATATATTTTCATTTGTCCTGAATGGCTCGGAAGTAGTTCCCGGTGGTAACGACAATACATATAATTGTAATAAGGCAGCCTCAGGATTAACCTGTGCGGCAAGGGTAATCAATGACGGTTGGAAAATTACATATTACTAAATTTCAGCTCCTTTCATCTTTTTATAACAAAAGGCCGGTGAAAATCCGGTCTTTTCTTTTTGTTGCAAAAAAAATTAATGTCCTCCCCTTGCGACTCTGCCGAACAAACGATTGATAATCGTTTGTGAGAGGAAAACGAAATCTTGCAAGCCCGCAGAGGGTAAAAGGCTCAAGCTGTACCTGTTTAATGCGGACGCAGCGATTTCGAGGAGGGGTTACAATGAAAAGTTAACAAATTACTTTGGGGAGGGCCGGGAAGAGGGGGAACGTAGCCGTTCCATCCATTACAGCTTACGACTTTGCATAAGTCGCTTTAACGAATGTTCAAATATTGTAAATTTTATTCGTAATATCGCTTTGTTCAGTCAATGCACTCGGGTATTCACGTAATTCGGGATATATTTACTTAACTTCTTATCCCTCGCATCTGTTTTGCTTGAAAGCTTGACGTAATTGCCGAAGAAGCGTGCCGCTCCACCCGCCACATACTCCCTCCCTTGGGGGAGGGTTGGGGAGAGGGTCATAAGAAGCTAAGAGGGTAGGAAGATAAGCATTTTACTTTGATCAGCCCGACTTCTTCCCCCTCCCCGGATGGGGAGGGTTGGGGTGGGGTGCAATTTAGAAGATAAGAGGGTAGGAGGATAGGAAGTTAAGCTTTTTACCGTAAAAGGCTTACCCTCGTACCTTCTTACCTTCCTAACTTCTAAATAAGCTTTATCTCTTGCCTTCCGGGCTTCCTGCCATCTGATAAGCCCCTCTCCCTAACCCTCTCCCCAAGGGGGCGAGGGGAGTTAAAAGGTAAATCTTTTACCGTAAATAAGCCTACCCTCCTATCTTCTTACCTTCCTAACTTCTAAATAAGCTTTATCTCTTGCCTTCCGGGCTTCCTGCCATCTGATAAGCCCCTCTCC
>CALVEO010000041.1 GCA_944326615.1 Candidatus Gastranaerophilales bacterium
CTTCTTACCTTCCTAACTTCTAAATAAGCTTTATCTCTTGCCTTCCGGGCTTCCTGCCATCTGATAAGCCCCTCTCCCTAACCCTCTCCCCAAGGGGGCGAGGGGAGTTAAAAGGTAAATCTTTTACCGTAAATAAGCCTACCCTCCTATCTTCTTACCTTCCTAACTTCTAAATAAGCTTGCCCTCCTGCCTTCCGGCCCTCTAATCAAACCTTCTGAGAGGGAAAACATTAATGATAACTCTTAATACCTAAGATACAATTATAAATTAATGTTATTGTTGTAGTAATAATCTATTGAAAAATCTTAATAAATATGATATAATGTTAATGTGAGCACAAAATTAAAATAGGAGTACTTAGCTGATTATGAGAAGATTCAGAAGAGATCGGATCTCTTGGCGTACTTTATTCAATGGTGTATGTTCAAGAATATCCGAACCCGTAAAATTCGGGGGAGGAGCAATTTTCGGCTCCTCTAAAAAAGGTTTTCGGGGTTATACCCTTGCAGAAATAATTATTGTAATGCTTGTTATCGCAGTTATAGTAGCTGTAACAATAGGTATTACGAAGCAAAAACTTGATGGTATTGTAACCTATACGTATTATTCGGCCTATTCGACTTTGCGTTCGGTTAATTCTCAGATGATATCGGATTACAAACCGGATGACGAGCGTTATCAGGCTCAAAAAGTTCCGCCTGTACTGCTTGCTAAAGTCAAAAACTTTTTTGTAACAAATTTTGGCGTTCTGGCAGTGAATGCTTTTAATGGTGATTTGGCAGAGAATCCAACTGGTCCGACAGAACCTGGTACTGATGATAGGCAATGTTGTCCTCCATATTTGGGAGGTCCTTCTAGTTATGGATTTAATAGAAATACTTGTTCCGATGCAGACGGTGGAACTTGCAGATTGGCACATTTAGTACCAGGTTCTATAGCTCAAGGCTCTAATGGAAAATGTTTGCCATACTGTTATTACCCGCCGGAGGGTGGTGGTGACATAGAGCTGCCGGATACTACTTGTATAGCTCCAGGATTTTGTACCTTGCCTTCAGTCGCAGGTGATTGTACCGGTAATAGGGCAAAATCATTTACCGCAAACGGCCACAGAGCTGATGGTTCAGCTTGTACTAAGACCTTTACCTGTTGTTGTCCAGAAGGTCAGAAATGGGATGGCGATCAGTGCGTAGAAGATACTCCGGAATCACCTTGTGCTGATAAACCCAAGCCGCCTTGTGCTACATTCTGTAATATGCTTACTGGTGAATGGCAGCAGAAATGGTGTCTTGCCGGTGAACACTTAAACGAAGAGACATGCGAATGCGAGAAAGATGCAGTCGAAGAGCCCTGTACCGGCGGTAAGGTGTGGAATGGTAAAGTCTGCGTTTGCCCGGAAGATAAACCGTATGAACAAGAGGGTGTCTGTATCGCCTGCCGCGACAGTGAGGTGTGGACCGGTACAGAATGTGTTTGTCCTTCTGGCACCGAATGGGTAGAAGCGACAGGCAAGTGCGAAAAACTTTGTACCGACGGTAAGGTAAGAAACGAGGACGGTGTTTGCGTTTGTCCCTCAGGTACCGAATGGGTAAATGCTACAGGTCAATGTGAACCGCTTTGTGAAGGCGATCTTACTCGTAATCAGACTACCGGTGAATGTGTATGTACGCGTGGTCGTGTTCCCGATGCCGAAGACCCTACCAAATGCGTCTGCCCAGACGGCAAAGAATGGAGTAAAGGTCAATGTCGCTGCCCAGAGGGTACAGAAGAGGTAGAAGATAAGTGCGAACCACTTTGTACCGGAGGTAAGGTGAGAAACGATAATGGTGTTTGTGTCTGCCCGCCTGATAAACCGGATGAACAAAACGGTGTCTGTGTACCAACGTGCCCTGGCGATCAGGTCTGGGATGGCAGCGAATGTTCATGTCCATCTGGCACAGAACCTTTTGGAAAAGATCAATGTTTAGCACCTTGTGAAGGTGATTTGCATCGAAATACAGTTACAGGCGAATGCGTATGCCCAGCTGATAGAGAAAAAAAAGGTACCCAATGTGTTTGTCCGCCTGACACAACTGAGAATGAAAAAGGTCAATGTATCACCGATATTGGTTCCGGCACAGATTGTGAAGATGGAACAGAATTGTATAACGGCGAATGTGTCCCTATATGTACGGGAGACACTCGCAGAGGCCCCTCCGGCAATTGTGTCTGCCCGGCTGGTCAGGAAGCTTACCCACCAGGCAGCGATCAATGCGTTGATGTCTGTTCCGCCAATGAAGTCCGTAATTCATCGGGTAGATGTGATTGTGCACCGGGTTATGAACGCTTTAACGGTGTTTGTGTTCCGGAATGTACCGGCGGCAAGACCCGCAATTCGGACGGTATCTGTGAATGCGCTATTGATGAAATAGAAATTGCCGGGGTCTGTACAGTTCCCGAGCCAGAACCATCTTGTCCGGACGGTAAAGTCTTAAAAAATGATGTCTGCGTCTGCCCGGATGGTCAGATAGAAATATTGGGCAAATGTTTTGGAAGCTGTCCGGGAGATAAAGTACATAATGAAAGCGGTGTCTGCGTCTGCCCTGATGGCACCGAGGCATTCGGCAGTGATCAGTGCTTAGCACCTTGTACTGGTGGTCAGATCCGTACGTCTTCCGGAGGTTGTGAATGTCCGGATGGCACACATTTAGAAAATGGAGTATGCAAAGCCGATGGCGGCATCGACGAAGAACCGGAAGATGATTGTACCGGCGGCCAGATATGGAACGGTACAGAATGTGTTTGTCCGGCAGACAAACCAACGTGGACTGGCAGCGAGTGTGTTGCCGGCGACGGCGATCCTTGTGAAGATGGAGAGGTATGGAATGGTACGGAATGTGTTCCTGCCGGCTCAGATGATGTATGCGGACCTCCTCCCCCTGCCGGTGGTTGTTATGAATGTAACACAACAACCCATACTTGGGAAACCATGGATACGACATGTCCTGAACGTTATATCTGGAATCCTGATAGCTGCAGCTGTCAGCTTGATAAATCCCGTATATCTCTAAACGGTCCAAAATACTGTGAATATACAGCGAGTTTGGTTAATACCCGTTCCGGATCGAATGAGTGCAACGGTAGTGCTATTTCTCCGGGCGTAACCGATTTTTCAAATGAAACACCGGATTTAACCCTTCGCAATAACATGCGTATATATAACATCCGTCAAAATCCTGGTCCAATAGCAGATTTGGCCGGCAACAACGAAAGCTTTTTCATAGATTTGAATGGCACTCCTGTAAAAGCTAATGAGTATGGATATACAGTTTATATAGACATAGACGGAGCTAACAGTTCATCAGAACTTTGGGTAGATGTCTATCCGTTCTATATAACTTTGGATGGCCAGGTCATTCCTGCTTATGATAAGGATCATCCGGGAATCAACGGTGGCGACAGCCGTAATCATATGCAGGTAAGTATCGAAGATGAGGTAATCGATGGCGGCCGCCGTCGTATAAGATGGCTTGACAAGAGTGTATCTTATAAGGAGGCCGCGTGCCAGGCGGGTTATATAGGTGCCAACACACCCTATTGCCGGGATGGTAACGCTGTAGCCTACAATAATGAATGTTCTGTGGACAATTCATTTTGTCGCTTGAAATACATAAAACCGGTTAAGTTTCTATTCTAATCGGTGCTCACTGTAAAAAATAAGGGCGGGAAAAATCCCGTCCTTTTTTTATATTTAAACCTGAGAGTCAAAGTATTTAATTAATGTTTATTCCTTTGTTCTCATTGTAGGGAATGCGATAACGTCTCTGATTGACGGAGAATCTGTAAGAAGCATTACAAGTCTGTCAATTCCCATTCCCATACCGCCTGTAGGAGGCATTCCGTATTCAAGAGCTGTAATGAAGTCTTCATCAATATCCATAGCTTCTTCATCTCCTGCTGCTTTTGCCTGTGCCTGTGCTTCAAATCGCATTCTCTGATCTATCGGATCTGTTAATTCCGAAAAAGCATTCGCAATTTCCCACCCGTTTACTCTTGTTTCAAAACGTTCTGTTAATCTGTCGTTATCTCTGTGAACTTTTGCAAGAGGAGAGATTTCTCTCGGATAATCTATGATATGGCAGGGCTGTATTAATGAAGGTTCTATTTTAGCTTCAAATACGGCTTCTACTACCTGCCCCCAATTCATTGTATCGTCTACCGCTACATTTAAGGATCTTGCAGTCTCTACAGCCTGTTTCGCGCTGTATATTTCCATAAAATCAATGCCTGTTGCTTCTTTTATTGAGCCTAACATTGTTTTTCTGTCCCATGGAGGTGTTAAATCTATTTCGTTTTCACCGTATTTAATTTTCATTGTACCGAGAACTTCCTGAGCAACGTATGCTACCATATTCTCGGTTAATGTCATCATATCGTTATAATCAGCATAAGCCTGATACAATTCTATCATTGTAAATTCAGGGTTGTGGCGTGTGTCTATGCCTTCATTCCTGAAACATTTGCCTATTTCATATACACGCTCAGATACTCCGCCGACAATTAATCTTTTCAAATATAATTCAAGAGCAATTCTTAATGTCAAATCCATATTCAGCGCATTATGGTGTGTTGTAAAAGGTCTTGCATTAGCTCCTGATGCCATTGTCTGCAATATCGGTGTTTCAACTTCCAGATAACCTTCTTTGGCAAGATATTCGCGGATTTTTTGTATAATTAAACTTCTTTTTCTGAAAGTATCTCTGCTCTGTTCGTTTACAATTAAATCAACGTATCTCTGGCGGTATTTTAGCTCAACATCTGTCAGACCATGATAATGCGTTAATTCCTGCATTTTTTCCTTGCTTATCTGTTTGTTTGGCAAAGGCAGAAGCGCTTTTGATAAAAGTTTTAATGAAGTAGATTTTATTGACAATTCTCCTCTCGGAGTTCTTCTGATTGTACCTGTAAAACCTACAATGTCACCTATATCTACAAGTTTGAGGATTTTCATCATATCTTCTGATAAATTTTCTTTGTGTGAGAAAATTTGGATTTTGCCTGATGCGTCCATCAAATCAATAAACATCCCTGTGTTGCGGATTGCCATAACACGACCTGCAACAGAATATTTATCATCTGTTTCTACTCCTGCTTCAAGATCTTTATACTTGTTCTGCAAAAATGCAGCATCAGCATCTTTGTCAAAAGAATAAGGATAAGGGTTTACACCTTTATCTGCAAGATCTGCAAGTTTCTGTATTCTTGTTTGTCTTATTTGTTCTTTTGTCGAATTTGGTTCTGTAAATTGTTGTGTTGTCATTTCTTTTTTCCTTTTTTATTGTAAGTTTTTATAACTTCATGTTAACACAAAAAAAATGCTTAACAATAAATAAAAAAGCCTCTGTTAAAAACAGAAGCTTTTTTGTATTTTTGTCTCAGATTAGATTTAAGCCATCAAACGTTTCAATTCATCAGGTCTTGATGTTCTTGAAAGTGCATCTTCTATCGTAATTATTCCCTGCTTATACAGGGTTGCTAAGGACATTTCAAGTGTCTGCATGCCCATTGCCTGATTCATCTGGATTGTAGAATAAATCTGAGCAGCTTTTGATTCTCTGATAAGGTTTGCAATCGCAGGTGTTACAAGCATAATTTCCTGAGCCATTACACGTCCTTTTTTCGTCCCGTCCTGTTGTACTTTTTGTAAAAGAGTTTGTGCAAATACCGCTACAAGTGAGTTCGCAAGCTGTACACGAATTTGCTGCTGCTGACCTTCCGGGAATACGTCGATGATACGGTCAATTGTTTGTGCGGCAGAAGATGTGTGAAGTGTTCCGAATACAAGGTGGCCTGTTTCTGCTGCTGTCAGTGCCAAAGCAATTGTTTCATGGTCTCTCATCTCACCTACCAGAATAATATCAGGGTCTTCACGTAGTGCAGATTTAAGAGCATTCGCAAAAGAACGTGTGTCCATACCGAGTTCACGCTGGTGAATAATACTTTGTTTTGATGTGTGGACAAATTCTATCGGGTCTTCAATTGTTAAAATGTGTTCTGCCCTGTTTGTATTAATATAGTCAATCATCGCTGCAAGCGTTGTTGATTTACCTGAACCTGTAGGACCTGTTACAAGAACAAGACCGCGGGGTTTATCAGCAGTTCTTCTTACAACATCAGGAAGTCCTAATTTGTCAAAAGACGGAACAATTGATGTAATCGTTCTGAATGCGGCAGCGTAGTTGCCTTTATCTTTATAAAAGTTTACCCTGAAACGGCTTAAACCTTCTATACCGTATGAAAAGTCAAGTTCCCAGTTTTGTTCAAGTGTACGTCTCTGTTCATTTGACAGCATTGGAAACAGTAATGTTTCTACATCGTCAGGGCTTAGCGGCGGATAATCATATCTTTGCAATTTCCCGTCAATACGTGCAGCAGGCGGTAAATTAGCTGAAATATGAAGGTCAGAGCCTCCATCTGCAACAAGTTTTTCCAAAAGTTCTTCAATTAACATAGTTTTTATCCTTCCTGAAAATTCATTAATGCATCATTGTCTTTCATTGCAAGTTCTATCAAAGAATAAGTCATATAAGCGCCGAGTGCTATTGCCTTCGGGTCAAGATTTGTTTTATTTGCAGCTTCTATTATAGCCGTATTAATTTCCGGATTTTCATCCTTTATGTAGTGAATCATTTTTTTACGCCAGACCGGCATATCTTTGAATATTTCACTAAAAGCTTCTGCTGCATTCTCTTCTGAAATAATAGGTAACATGATACTTCCTTATGTTCCTGCAATTTGATAAATATATTATATAAAAAATTTTAACATTAGTCTATAAGTAATTTATAAATCATATATTTGGGGTATAATTTTTTTATGAGATTAAGGGATTTGAGGCTTATAAATTACAGAAACTGCAAGGATTTAGAGCTTGATTTGTCCTGCAAAAAAATACTTATTATAGGCAAAAATGCACAGGGAAAAACTAATATTCTTGAAAGTATTTATCTTTTATCAACTCTAAAATCTCCAAGAACTTCTAATAATACAGAATTAATAAATTTTGATGCCGAAACAGCAGAGATTAACTGCAATATGATTAAGGCCGGCACAGATGTTGAGCTTGATTATACTTATTCAAGAGAAAAAAAAAGAACACTGGCTTTGAATAAAGTTAAAACAACACCGAAAAATTTTAAATCTGCTTTAAAAACAGTTCTTTTTTCAACAGCCGATTTGCTTTTGCTGCGAGGAAATCCTTCTGACAGGCGTGATTGGCTTGACAGAGCAATTTCACAGATTTATCCGGCTTATGACGACAGGCTTTCAAAATATGACAAAATAAGAATACAGAAAAATAATCTGCTCAAAGAGTATTTGAAAACAGGAATTTTGAATAATACTCTCTTTGATGTTTATAATGAGCAGCTTGTGATTACAGGAAGCAATATTATTTATCTGCGGAAAAAATTCTTAAAAGAAATTGAACGCATTGCAAAGGAAAAGCACAAAATCATTAGTGAAACAGAAGAATTAATAATTAATTACGACTGTTCGTTTTTGAATAATGAATGCGAATTGGAAGAAATCGCAGAGGCTTTTAAGTCATCGCTTGATGAAAAAAGAGAAGAAGAAATGCGCAGGGGGCAATCCTGTGTAGGTCCGCATAGAGATGATATTATTTTTTACATAAACGGTAATGAGGCAGTAAAATTTGCCTCGCAGGGGCAGCAAAGAACTATTGTACTGGCTCTCAAACTTTCTGAGCTTGATATAATTACCGCTAAAACAGGTGATGAACCTGTTCTGCTTCTTGACGATGTGCTTGCGGAACTTGATGATATAAGACAAAACTTTCTTTTAAAATCAATTAACGAAAACACGCAGACAATAATAACTTCTGTTGATACAATTCTTTTTGAAGACGAATTTTTGAAAGATGTAAAGGTATACAAAATAGAAAACGGGCATATTTTGTAATATAAATAATGTTATTCACTTCCGATAACATTCTTTATATTACAAATACACATTCTTTAAATGCTCTATTTTAATCTCAGGTTTCAGGGTAATTCCAATTACATCTATTCTGTAATCTTTAATTTTGTTTTCTGACAGATAAAATTGAGCGCCTTTTTTCAGGTTTTCAAACTTTGTTTTTGTAATTGCTTCAAAAGGGGCGCCGAAATGGTCTGTTTTTCGGGTTTTAACCTCTATAAATACAGTGGTATTTTTGTATTGTGCAATAATATCAAGTTCGCAAAAACGCGAGTAATGCTTATTCCTTTCTAAAATTTTATATCCCTGTTTTTCTAAGTACCGGCATGCAAGGTCTTCTCCGGCATTTCCGAATTTTCTGTTATTCATTACTGCTTAATACTTCCTCTTGCAAATTTTTTTACATCGCCTAAAGTTAAAACTTCATCAGGTTTGTAATTTTTACTCCGGCGCACAGGACAAATATCTATCCCTCCTCTGCGTGTGTAAAGTGCACAGACAAAGAGTTCATCATCATTGTCAAGCAAATCATTAAGTCTTTTATAAATCATTTCACAGCATTCTTCATGGAAATGGAATTCAGAACGGAAAGAGCTTAAGTATTTTATAAGGCTGTCTTCTAAAATGTGTTTTTTAGATTTGTAGTATAAAAACAAATCCCCGAAATCAGGCTGGTGCGTAACCCTGCAGTTTGAGCGCAGAGAGTCAAATCTTAAATAATAACTTTTCTCTTCATCTGTTTCTTTCGTTTTTAAAAGTTCGGGTGCTTCTTTAAATTTTTCTAATTTCAAAGTTTTTTCATCAACAAAGTTCATAATGTTTGTAAAATTTTGAAATATATCAATACGTTTAGCATTATTTTCAATAAAATGTGCTTCTACAATAGTTTCGAGTTTTTTGCTTAAATCTTGTTCAATTTTAGTTTTACATATCTTAAGACATTCGGTAATCGTCGAGCCAAATCTTGTCATATTAAAAGAGTTCAAATAAAGTTTAACAGACTTTGATTCAATGAGAAATTTGCTTGTGCAGTTATATTTAAATTTCAAAAGTCTTGTAACAGGTACTCCGTTTTCTGTCATTGCAGAAAATTCATATGCGTGCCAAACATCCTGACCTTCAAAAGGCAGATTATTTTCTTCTATGTTATATTGTTTTCTGTTTTCAAAACGTGGTATTGCAACGAGAAGTGACGGATTATAAGTTTCACTGCCTGAAACTTTTTTCCCAAGATGTGTCGAAGCTATTTCATCTGTTTTATTCATAGAAATATGATAACATAAATAATCTGATAAAGGCTTAGGGTTCTCCTTCTATAAGTGTCTTGATTTGATAAGCACCTGCATTCCGTATTGCACATCCCTTTATAATAGCGACTTGTTGACCAATATTTAAATTGTTAAATATTGTTTTAGATTCATTACTCGGTATGCATTCTGGATGTGCTGACATATAGTAGTGAAGTTTATTATTCATAGAGTATTGATAATAAAATATTAATATCCCAGAAAATAAAATAATAAATGTAATAATATATAAATATTGTCTCATAAGTATTTTATAGTAACCTAATTTTTATTTGTTTAATCAATATTGATTTTTTTAATTTTAACCAAAATTAATAAGGGGTGATTCTACCCACATTTTGTCCATAAGAATTATATATGTTATATGCAGGTGGATTATATATTCCAGGGCCAACCATTTGTCCCCTCTGATTAACTGTAACATATGATTGTTTTGGTACAATATTTTGAGATGAACTGTATGATGCTCCAGCTAGTCCTGCAGCAATACCAGTCCATATTTGTCTATTTCTTGCTTGTCTTTCTATTTTAACATTGTATAGAACTTCATTAAATTTTGGTTGCATGACTTCACAATATGTAGGATTTACTTTACAAAATTCTATCCATAATTTTTCCATTTTTTTGGGGTTGGCTTTAATAGCCGCATCATCAATCTTTTTTAGTATATCCTCGCCTCTATAGTTTTCGTAGGCAAATGTAGATAATTGAACGGTTGCTATAAGCAATAAGGTAATGTAAATCTTTTTCATATATACTCCTTTATAATTAGCGCAGATAAATTAATATTTATGACCCAAAATATATATAATTATTATATAACTTTAAACATCTATTGTCAAGATGTTAAACATGGTTAGTTTATAAAAATTAACAATTTAAAATTATATAAAACTATTATGAGAAATGATATTCAAATAAATTTAGGACAACGTATTAAAGACTTAAGAAAGATCAAAGGATTAAGTCAGGAAGTATTTGCGGAAAAAATAGGCATAGCAACAAAGACTCTTAGCAGTATTGAAACCGGCAATGCCTTTATGACTTCCCAGACGCTGGAAAAAATTCTTGAAATCCTTGATATAACTCCGAATGAACTTTTTACATTCCCCGAACATATGACTAATGACGATATGTATTCATATATTTTGAAAAAACTTGAATTTGTCAAAAATGACAAAGAACGTTTAAAGATATTTTATAATTTTGCAAAAAGTTTGTATTAAAAAATTCCCCTTATTTAAATAAGGGGAATTTTTAGTTATGCCATATAAAATATGTTTAACCCTTGAATGGTGGATGGAGCGGTTACGCTCCTTCTTTAGTTTAGACTGGCTAAGTTTATACAAACCCAAATGGCGGGTGGAGCGGCTACGCTTCTTCTTTAGTTTAGACTGGCTAAGTTTATACAAACCCAAATGGCGGGTGGAGCGGCTACGCTCCTAAGCGATATCTTCGTAAGCTGCAGGGTTATTAAACAGGTCGTAATTGATTTCGTTTTCGTTATCCGCGATAGCTGCAACAACAACGGCATCTGATGTTACGTTCACCAGCGTTCTCATCATATCCGTTACTCTTTCGATAGTGAACAGGAATGCAAAACCTGCAACGAGCTGTTCGGGACTTAATCCCATTCCGTTAAGTATTAGAGCTATTGTAATTAAGCCAGCTCCGGGGATTCCTGCACAGGTTGATGATGCGATAATTGCCAAAATGCAGATTTGTACTAGTAAAAACGGAGTAATAGCTACACCGTATGCCTGTGCTAAGAAAATTACAGCAACTGTCTGCAATAATGCGGTTCCGTCCATATTAAGCGTTGCACCTAAAGGAAGGACAAAACTTGCTATTTTATGCGAAATTCCGCGTTTTTCACAGCAAGCAATTGTTAGAGGCAGTGTTGCCGATGAACTTGCAGTTCCGAAAGCTACCATCATAGCTTCTGCAACCGCAGAATATAATATTCCGATATTGACTTTTGAGAAGAATTTTAAGAACAGCGGATACACAACGCAAAGCTGTAACATAAAACCGATAAAAAGTACAAGCAGATATTTGGAAATGCTTGTAAAAATATCTATGCCGAAGCTTGATACAGCACTTGCTGTCAGTGCAAATACACCGGGGGCTGCAACGTACATAATCCAATCTGTTATTTTCATTGTGGCTGCAAAAACCGATTCAAAAAATGATACGATAGGTCTGTTAACATCGCCGACTTTAGCGAGTGCAACGGCAAAAATTACAACAAATACAATAATCGGCACCATATCGCCTGCAGCAAACGAATGCATCGGATTATTCGGAATAAAGCCTAAAAAGATATTTAATATATTGCCCTGCTGCTGAGCCATAGCGGTTGCAACCGATGCCTGAACTTCACTTGCCGTATTTTCGGCAATATAATGTGCCGCACCGATTCCGGGTTTCATAATAAGTGCCAGTGCGGCTCCTATTATTACGGCAACGGTTGTGATTATTCCGTAATACGCAATCATTTTTGTTCCGAATTTGCCTAACTGTTTATTGTCGCCGATGCTTGTAATACCGATTACTATTGCAGATACAACAAGCGGAATTACAACCATCTGGATTAGTCTTATAAATACCTGTCCGATAAAAGTTAAAACAGTGGATACAAGCGGATATTCATGTCCATGTAAAAATATTCCGACCAGAATACCTAAAATAATTCCGAAAAATATATGCCAGTTTCTTTTTATACCAAGACCTAATGCAATAAGTATCTGCATGTGTAATTTCATATAAAACCTCTTTCAATATCGTTACCGGATAATCATACTACTTTTTATTCAAAATTTCAAATATTTTTAATAAAAATCATAGAATTGAGGGAGAGATATTAATGAAATTTTGTACAAAAAAGACCGCTATTCGCGGTCTAAATATTTTACTATTGCTTTTGTAAACTCTTCAGCCGATTGATAATTTTGTGCAGTTATTAAATTGTTATCTTCAACTATATTGACAGTTCCGGGTTTGCCTTCAACAAAATCAGCTCCGGCTTCCTTGAAAGCATCTTCCTGAAAAAACGGAATTATTCCGTCCATTTTTGCGATTATTTCTTCTTCATTTGTAAAGGCTGTTATTTTTCTTCCGTTCACAAAAGGAATTCCGTCTTTTTTCGCTGAAAGTAGTCCTGCAGGACCATGGCATATTGCAGCAATAAGTTTATGTCTTTCGTTGAAATTTTCAATTATTTTTGCTAAATCTTCATTTTTGTATAAATCTATAATTGGCCCATGTCCGCCTGGTAAGACAAGAGCGTCAAAAGATGTAAAATCTACGGTGTTTATAGGAACAGTATCATTCAATGCTATTTTTGCCTTTTCCCATTTTATATCTTCAGACAGGTTTTCACTTTTGGGATCTATTGGCGCACAGCCGCCGTTCGGGGAAGCAACCGTTATAAAATAATTTTGTTTTAAAAATTCCAAATATGGTATTGCAAATTCTTCAAACCAGATACCTGTTTTGTGTCCGTTTTTAAATTCATCAGCACTTGTTACGACCATAAGAATTTTTTTTGTTTTTTCTACAGGACAGATTTCACAAGCCTCAATTTCAATATTTTGTTCATCTTTATACATAAATATTACCTCCTAATATAAAAATTTATGATAAGACGAAACAATTTTCATTCACTTAAAGGGCTATATAATATCACAATTTCAGGATTTAAAAGCCAAAGTTTTAGTATAATGTTAATTCTCATTTTCTATGTACGTCGGTATGATTAGTCATTTACGTGCATTAGGAAACCTATCCTCCTGATAAATAATCATCTAAAGGGATAAGTTTATCTACAGAAACATTCAACGCAACAGCGAGTCTTGCTATTACAACTAAAGATGGACTGTATTTTTCTTTTTCTATTCTGGCTAAATATTCTGGCGTTATGTCTGCCATTTCTGCCAATTTTTCTTGTGAGTATTGTTTGCGTGCACGTTCTGCCCTGACATTTTCTGCAAATATCTTAATAATTTTTTTTCTGTCCATACAAACAGTGTATATTACTTGACAAATTAATCTTATGATTTATAATTCTTATATACTGATTTATAAATCAGTATATAAGAAATAAAAGTCTATAAAGGAGAGCTTAATGCGGAATGGTTTTACACTGTCGGAGATTTTAATTACTCTTGGAATTATTGGCGTAGTTTCGGCTATGACAATTCCGGTTTTAATTCAAAAATACAATAATAATGTGGCAGAAACCAGATTAAAAAAGTTTTATTCTGTTATGAATCAGGCTGTTATGTTTGCAAAAAATGATTACGGGGATTTTCCTTGGGAAGATTATCATGTTATGGAGCAAAAGGATGAAAATGGTGATGCAATAACAGATGAAAACGGTAACCGCCTTGACCAGAACAATAAAATAGATATTGTTTATAAAAAATATTTAGCTCCATATTTAAATATTATTAATTCAAAAGAGATAAAAGACGCTGACAAAAATAAAAGGATAGTTCATTTTTTTTCTGATGGAAGTGCCTTTGCCTATGACTCTTCCCAAAACAGAGATATTGAATTTTTCCCGTCAAAAGCAGAAAGATGTTTAACTTTTGTCAAGGAAGAAAGAACGGGAACATGCAGCTTTGAGTTTTATTTTGATCCGTCATTAGCAACTAAAGAAATTGAAACCGGTGTAGAACCTTATAAATTTAGCTGGAATGGCAAAATTGACAGATTATATAAAGGCTGTGAAGATAACTCAAGCTATGAACGTTATTATTGTACTGCCATAATTCAGTTAAACGGCTGGAAAATACCTGGTGATTACCCAAAAAGAATAAAGTAAGCTTTTTAAAAATTTATTTCAGATAATCTTCAAATTTTTTCACATTAACTTTATAACCGCATCCATCATGAAGTTGGCCCGGATAAGATATACGTTTTGCGGGGTATTTTCTGCACATAGGCAGGCGGTGTTTATAGTCGGAACACAGACCTTCTTTTGTTACAAGCTTGCAGGCAAAAATAAGATTTCCATCTTCATCTTTGCCTTTAATATAAAATCTTTTGTATGCCGGAAATAAAAACTGCATAATTTTAAATTCTTTTTCCGTATATGTGTCATAGCTGTACATATAATTGCAGCATTTCCCGCATTTTTTGCATTCACCGGTAATCTCGTATGTAACCTTTTCTGGAACAAAATACGATCTGATTTCATTAATTATTACTGATAAAAAATCACAAATATTCACAAAAAATAGTATACCATATTTGCCAATAAAATTATTTTATATTAAACTAATGTAAGTTGATGAGGGAGCGTTCATGTCAAAATATTATGTAAAAAGAAATTACACCGCAAAGGAAATGGCAAAATCTAATATATCTAAAAAATCTAAAAAAGGAGGCGGATTTTTTTCGACTCTTAAATTTTTATTTATCCTTTGTTGTGCCTGCGCTCTTGCAGGGGTAGCTTCTTTGGAACTTTATCTTTCATCGCTTCCGCCGATCAATAATCTGGAAGAGTTTAAACCTAACATTGTAACAAAAATTTATTCATCAGATGATGAAATTATAAAAACATTTACGGCTTATACTTATGAAAAAATTGAACTTAAAGATATTCCTGATAATTTGAAAAAAGCTTTGATTGCAACAGAAGATAAAAACTTTTACCGTCATCATGGATACGATATTATGGGACTGGGGCGTTCAATTATCCAGAATGTTCTTGCAGGACGTGTTGTTCAGGGCGCAAGTACAATTACGCAGCAATTGGCAAGAGTTTTGTTTTTGAATAATGAAAGGACGTTTGACCGTAAGTTAAAAGAATTGTTTATTGCTGCAAGAATTGAAAAAACTATATCAAAAGATCAAATTCTTGAAATGTATATGAATAATGTTTATCTTGGTGCCGGAGCTTATGGTGTAGAAGGGGCTGCGCAGATTTATTTTGATAAACATTTGAAAGACTGTGATCTCGCGGAACTTGCTTTGATAGCAGGTCTTCCTCAGGCGCCTTCTGTTTACAACCCTTTTAATAATATGGATTTAGCTATTCAGAGACGTAATCAGGTTCTTACAAGAATGTATAAAATGAGATACATTACAACAGAAGAATATGAAAAAGCCAAAGAAGAAAAAGTTCATCTTGCTAAAGTTCCGCAGTATTACACAACCAATAAGGCTCCATATTTTTGTGATTACGTAATGAAAGAGCTTGAAAAACTAGGTTTTGATGAGACTGAAATTTCACAGGGCGGGTATAAAGTTGTAACTACTCTTGATTATAAAGCTCAAAAGGCTGCAAATGAGGCTATTTTAAAAAATCTTAAAAACTGGGGGCTTTCCGGTGCAAAAAATCAGGCGGCAGTTTTTTCATTCAGCCCTGTTGACGGTAAAATTCTTGTTTATTCCGGAGGTAAAGATTACACAAAAAGCCAATACGATCGTGTTACACAGGCTGTAAGACCGCCCGGATCTTCATTTAAGCCGATAGTTTATGCTGCTGCTATGGAAAAAGGCATCAGCCCCAATGATATGATTGAAGACAGACCTATTACAATCGGCCAGTGGTCTCCGCATAATTACGGAAACAAATATAGAGGGAATATTCCTGTGTATACGGCATTAATGGTTTCTTCAAACGTTTGTGCTGCAAGATTGATAAAGGAAGTCGGTATTCGTCCGGTTATTCAAACAGCCCGGGTTCTCGGGATAGAAACTCCGCTTGAATACGATTATACAATAGCACTCGGGTCAAACGGCGTAAAATTGTTTGAATTTACAAGGGCATACGGAGCTTTTGCAAACGGTGGATATGTTGTTCAGCCTTATGCTGTGGAACGTGTTGAAACATCCCGCGGGAAAGTTGTTTACAGAGCGCCGAAAACAAAAATTACACACCAGTTAAGCTTAAATACTGCTGCAGAAATGACAGCAATGATGCAAATGGTTATCTCAAACGGAACAGGTCGTGCTGCAAATATAGGTAAACCAGCGGCAGGCAAAACAGGAACAACTGATGATAATAAAGATGCATACTTTATGGGCTACACGCCGAATGTTGTAACGGGCGTATGGGTAGGAAATGACGATAACACCGTTATGAATAAATCAATTCAAGGCGGTACAGTTCCTGCTTTAATCTGGAAAGATGTTATGAAAGTGGCTACAGAACCATTTGGAAAAGCAGAATTTAATTATCCTAAAGTCGATTTAATACCTTTTGGTAATATAAAAGGTTCAAAAGTTGTAGGAGAAGAAGAAAAAGAGGTGCAGGAGAAACAGGAAGAAATTGAACTTAATAATTCACAGCCTCAACAGCCGGAACTTCCGGAATCAGTAAGAAAAATCGAACAATCTAAACCTGCTCCTGTCGAATCACAGCCTCGTCAGGAACAGCCTGTCAAACCTGTTCAGGCTCCAACGCCTCAGGCAGTAAAACCTGTTCCAAAACCATCGGCTGCTCCTATACCTTTGGCAACACCTTAAAGATAGAGGAATTTGAAGAATTTATGACAGAATTTATTGCACATATAGGAACAGATGAATCAGGTAAAGGAGATTTTTTCGGCCCGCTTGTAATTGCAGGTGTTCTTGTTGATGAAAAGAATGCTCAATATTTCCATGAACTCGGAATAAAAGACAGCAAAAAACTTTCGGATAAAAAAATGCTTTCTCTTTCTGTTGAAATAAAAAATCATGCACCGCATTCAATAATTGCGATTTCTAATCCAAAATATAATGAGCTTTATTCAAATATAAAAAACTTAAACAGGCTTCTTGCCTGGGGGCATGCAAGGGCTATAGAGAATATTTTGAACAGTTCAACATGTGAATATGCATTATCTGACAAATTCGGTGATGAAAACTTAATCAAATCAGCCTTGATGAAAAACGGCCGCAGTATAAGATTAGAACAAATGTGTAAGGCAGAAAGTGATATTGCAGTTGCAGCGGCCTCAGTTCTTGCAAGAGCATCTTTTGTTCAAAAGATGCAAAATTTGGAACAAACTTACGGAATAAAATTCCCCAAAGGATGTTCGGGGCTTGTTAAAACAGCCGCTTTGGAATTTATTCAAAAATATGGTAAAGAAAGATTAAAAGAAGTTTGCAAAGCTCATTTTAGAACATATAATGAAGTATAATTACATTTCTCACTTGAAAAAATAAAAAAATAGTATATAATAAAACATGTAGACCAAAAAAGGAGTGGAAGCATGGAAACAGTATTAAGAAATGTAAACATCGGGGAGGG
>CALVEO010000042.1 GCA_944326615.1 Candidatus Gastranaerophilales bacterium
CACACAACTTAAGACTTTGCATTATAATGCGGTGTCTTATGCAACAATAATAAGTGATAGATTAAAATTTAACATTTTAATATAAAAATGTATATATTTTGTTTCCTTTCCCTTTTTATTTTAACGACTTGATACAGTCGTTTTTTTTTGCTATGTTAATAAAAAATAGGAGGAAGCTATGGGGCAGACTTTAGCAGAAAAAATTATATCAGAACACGCAGGGAGAAAAGTTAAAGCAGGAGAACTTGTAATCGCAAAAGTCGATGTTTGCGCTGTACAAGACGGTACAGGGCCTTTAACAGTACAGGAGTTTAAAAAACTAGGAAAAGACAATCTAAATAATCCTGAAAGAACAATTTTATTTATCGATCATGCTTCTCCAAGCCCCAGAAAAGAGCTTTCAAATACACATACCGTTCTCAGGAATTTTTCAAAAGAATACGGAGCTATACTCTCAGATGTCGGAGCAGGAGTATGCCACCAGAGACTTATTGAAACTTTCGTAAACCCATGCGAAATTCTTGTTGGAGCTGATTCTCATACCTGTACTTCAGGTGCACTTGGAGCTTTTGCAACAGGAATGGGGTCAACAGATATTGCGGTTGCAATGGCGCTGGGCAAGACATGGCTAAAAGTTCCGCAGACTTTTAAAATTGAAGTAACAGGGAAATTTAAAGAAGGAATTTGCTCAAAAGATTTGATGCTTCACATTATAGGAATGATAGGAGCTGACGGCGCAACTTATAAAGCTTTAGAATTTTGCGGTGATACAATTGAGAATATGCCAATGTCTGAAAGATTTACGCTTGCCAATATGGCTGTTGAAGCAGGCGCTAAGGCAGGCTTGTTTGTTGCTGATGAAAAAACAAAAGAATTCTTAAAATCACGCGGACGAGAAGAGAAATTCAGATGCTTAAAGCCTGATACTGATGCTGTTTATGAGCGTGTAATTAAAATTAATGCTCAGGATATCGGACATACTGTTTCCTGTCCGCATACTGTTGATAATACAAAACCTGTAGAAGAATTAAAAGACGTAAAGGTTGATCAGGTTTTTGTCGGCACCTGTACAAACGGCAGAATTGAAGACTTGAGAATTGTTGCAAGAATTTTAAAAGGCAAAAAAATAAATCCTGATCTGAGAATGCTTATTTGTCCCGCATCAAAAGATATTTATTTACAAGCGCTTGATGAAGGTCTAATCAAAACTTTTGTTGAGGCAAATGCGACAATTCTGCCCCCCGGGTGCGGCCCCTGCGTAGGAGTTCATGCCGGAACGCTTGCCGACGGAGAGGTCTGTCTTGCCACACAAAATAGAAATTTCCGCGGTAGAATGGGTAACGTTGAAGGCTCAATCTACCTTGCATCACCCTACGTTGCCTCATACACCGCATTAAGAGGCTATATCTCGGCAAATTAAAATCATTGAATAAAAAATATATTCCATTGGCTATGTAATAAGGAATGAGCATTTCCTGATAAAAATTTCTTACTATAGAGGTAAGGAGAATTTTATGTCAGGCAACAAACTGCAGTATAAAAAAATGCCTCTGGAAGAACTTGTTGTTCTATCGCAGCAAAACGATTTTAAAGCTCTGGAAGAACTTATAAAACGGGAGCAGAAAAATGTTTTTGCAGCATTTTCATACCTTAGCAGAGGCAGAGAGAATGTATCAGACCTGACTCAGGAAGCACTTCTGCGTGTTGCAAAAAATATTCATAATTTAAAAAATCCAAAACTATTTAAAAGCTGGCTGAATCAAATCATCACAAATCTTTTCTACGATGAACTCAGAAAATCACAAAGAAAAGGGGAGACTATTTCACTTGATGATGAAACAGAAGATTCACCGCCCATAAAATTTCAGCTTCTTGATAAAAAATGTAAACCGCATGAGAAATGTATCTCATCAGAACTTGAGCGGATAATTAAAAATGCAATTCTTGAACTGCCGGAACAATTCAGAATTGCAATAATTCTGCGCGAATTACAGGGGCTTAGCTATGAAGAAATAGCTAAAGCTACACATTCAAGTATCGGAACAGTTAAATCCAGGATTGCAAGAGCAAGAGGGAAATTGCAGGAAGACTTAAAAGCATACATATAAAAAGGAGAATAACAAATGTATAACCAGCTTACATGTGAACAGGTTACGGCTTTATTAAACTTTTATATAGAAGACACTCTAAGTTCTAAACTGAAAGAATGCGTGCGCAGACATCTCGAAAATTGTCCTGAATGCATGGAAAAATTTATTTCTATGCAAAACATGATGAATAAATTTATTGAAATTCAAAATGAAGAAATTGAAAATCCTTACGCAACCAAACAGTATGAAGACTTTAAATCAAATCTTTCTGCCTATGTTGACAATGAACTCAACAACATCGACAGCATCAAAATAAAGAAAATAGCTATCTCAAATCCCCTTGCAAGACAGGACCTTGAAAATATCTACACATTTAAAAGACTGCTGCACTCCTCATTTGAAAAAACAAAAAATGAACTGAAAAATGATTTCTCAAAAATAACAATATGCCAGCTAAAGCATGATAATGCCGATGAAAAGATAAATATTTCTTTTTACAGACTCACAGCAGTATTTTTCATGATGATAACATTTATTGTTGCCGGAGTTATTAAAATGTTATATTTTTAAAGAACCAGATGAATACTTTGCAGAAGAAAGTTTTATATAAGTATCCATAGAAATTCCACGCGGGGATTTAAGCTCATGTGTATCAGTACCATGCATTTTGGCAATAGCCTTTTTCTGCTGTTTTGCGGCATATTCATTTCTTAAAACAGGTGTTACAATGTTGCATGAAATAATTGAGCCGACAGTGCTTGCCACAACATCAACGCCATTTTTGAATGATTTATATTCACCTTTTATATCCTGAAAATTAGCCATATTTTCAATATTAAAGCCTAATTTTCCTATATGTTCTGATGAAGTTACACCCTGTTTTGTTAAAAATTCTCTAATTGGTTTTGTAGTGAGCTTGCCTGTAGATACTAATTTTGATGCCAGATTTTTAAATGAACTTGTAATAACATAAAATGAAACAATATTTACAAATGCATCGGCAGCTTCTTGCGGGATAAGAAAAGTTTTTTGTTCCGGAGAAATCTTGTCATTAAATACAACAGCTGTAACCTGTGCAAGTGAAGACAAAATCCAGCCCAAAACACCTGTGTGCACAAGCATTTGTCCGGGGTTTTCACCATACTTTTTATACATTACCGTTTTAAAATCTGAAAATAACTGGGCAGGAGACTTCATTTTTTATCCTCCCCATGCTTAATAAATGTATTTGTCAAAAATTTAGTTAAAGGTGCATCAATTAAAAAGTTTGTAAACATCATAACAACAAGAGCAACAACTGTTCCCATTGCATTACGGTACTGAATAAATGCATCGGATGTATTATCTTTTACATTTTTTGGAGTAAAAATCGTTTTCCATTTAGGCACATTTTCGCCTGGGATCTGCGAAAGCGCTTTTATTCCTTTTATACAGCCTTTCCTTATATAATATCCTGTCAAAGTTCCTGCAATAATTTTGGCAACAGTTCTTGCAACAGAAACTTTTCTTGTTTTTTCATCAACATTTTTGTTGTTCCAGTCAATAAACGGCTGGGACATTATAGCTGTGGCCCCCAAAATAAGCCTTTGTTCAGCAGATGAAATTTTCTCCCCTGTTTTTTTTATACCTTTAATAACTCTATCATTGGAATACACAGACTCCGGAACAACATCCAGACCCTTTTGTTTTGCACCGCGATAGATACTTGCCGTACCTCTATACAGCGGGGTATTTGTAATGTATGATTTTATACTTAACAGCGCCATTTTACTACCCGAGTTTATAAAGCATGTGAAGGTAAATAATTGCTTTAATATCCCTATTTATTAATAAAGATTTACAATTTTTTGCTAAATTATAATAAATCAAATATAAAAAAAATACCAGATTAAAGTTTTGCGCCTTTGGGAACAACTGTTACACCGTTTGGAGAAACATGAAATCCGCGTTTAATATCATCTTCGCGGTTAAAGCCTATTCTCGTATTCGGCGGAACAATAACATTTTTATCAATAATTGCCCGCTTGATTTTTGAATGACGTCCGATTTCAACATTTTCCATCAAAATACTTTCAGAAATCTGGGAATAACTGTTTACTTTAACTTTTGGAGAAAGCACACACCTTGACAAACCGCCGCCTGATACAATACATCCTTCTGATACCATGGAATTTGTAGCCATACCCACACGCTCACCTTCTGCCCAGATGAATTTAGCAGGAGGGTAATTGTAATTGAAAGTTCTCAAAGGCCAATCCTGAGAATATAAATTAAGTTCAGGATCATAAGCCAGTAAGTCCATATTAGCCTGCCAGTATGCATCTATACTTCCTACATCACGCCAGTAACCGCGTTCTGTATCAGTCATTCCGGGGAATGAATTGTTATTGAAATTATAAATGTAAATATTTTTACCATCTCTCAAAAGCATCGGAATAACATTTTTCCCGAAATCATGGGATGATTCTTTTATTTCTTCATCTCTATCAAGTGCATCAAGCAGAATATTCTTGTTAAATATGTAATTCCCCATTGACGCAAGACACATGTCAGGATTACCCGGGATTGATTTCGGCCTATCTTTTGGCTTTTCTACAAAGTTTACAAGCCTCCAATCATCATCAACCTCAATAATGCCAAATTCTGATGCTTCTTCAATTGGTATTGGAATTGCAGAAATTGATAAATCTGCTCCTTTTTCTTTATGAAAATCAAGCATCTGCGAAACATCCATTTTATAAATATGGTCGCCTCCGAATATACAGACATAATCAGGATCTTCATCAGTTATATGAAAAACATTCTGATAAATAGCATCGGCAGTTCCCCTGTACCAGTCAGAACCCGTCCTCATCTGTGCAGGAGCAAGATCTACATATTGATTTAAAAAAGGAGATAAAGCCCAGCCTCTTGTAATATGCTTATTCAAAGAATCTGATTTATACTGCGTTAAAACCTTAATCTTGAAAAATCCTGAATTTATAAAATTATTGAGAACAAAATCAATAATTCTATACCTTCCGCCAAACGGAACAGCCGGTTTTGCTCTGTCTTTAGTTAAAGGATAGAGCCTTTTGCCTTCACCACCAGCTAAAATCATTACCAAAGCATCATCTATAGACATGACATGAACCCTTTTTTTTACATGCCAATTATACATCAATACGAAATAACAGTCTACAATTTATGGTAAATTTTTAAAATAATTCTGTTCATTCATGACTCTATATGAAATAGCCTTTAATGGTATTCCGCTATCATTCTGCAGCTGTCACACAAGATGGTACAATATTGAATAGTTTTTTTCAATACATTTCTAAAGCCTTATGCTATTGCAAGAAATTATGCCAACATACTTCCCCGGGCAATACAAATTTAAATAATCTTTTTATAATCTTACTCCTCTTATTTTCAAGACTTAATCTCATGCTGAAAGGCCCAGGCAGAATGGTTATGGATACTTTCAAATGCTTCACATTCCACCTGAAATTCTTTTATTACAAGATGATTGCGCAGCTTTATAACTACATCACGCAATACATCTTCTACAAATTTTGGATTATCCCACGCTTTTTCTGTTACATATTTTTCATCTTCCCTTTTTAATAAAGGATAAACAGGACAGGATGAACAGCTTTCAATTAATTCTATCAAATCTTCCAGCCATACCTGTTCATTTTCGTCGTAAGAAACTTTTACCCTGATAAAAGCACGCTGGTTATGAGCTCCGTTATCTGAAATTTCCTTTGAACAAGGACACAATGTTGTTACAGGAACTTCCACCCCAAGAATAAATTTGTAATCTCCCTTTTCAATACGACCTTCAAACAGGCATTCATAGCTCATTGGCGCAGATAAACCTGTTACCGGAGACTTTTTATCAAGAAAATATGTAAACTTAAATTCCAGCTCTCCGCTTTCTGCATCAAGATTATGTATAATTTTTTCTAAACATCCTTTTATATCAACACCTAGAAGGTTTTTGTTTTTCCATTCAGCAAGCACTTCAACAAATCTTGACATATGTGTACCCTTATAATCCCTTGGCAGTGATACATTCACTCTTGCTTTTGCACATACAACCTGATTCGAGCTGTTTTTTCGCTGAATTATCAATGGCAATTCAAGATGTTTTATTCCAACCTTTTGAATATCAACATTTCTTGTATCTTTTAAATTCTGTATATCCTTCATAAAACTATTCTAACATAAAAAAAAGACCTTGATATATTTATTCAAGGCCTATCCGTTTAAATAAGAAGAGAGAGCTTTATACTTATATAAAACCCACTCTTACAAAAAAATTGCTATTTTTTTCTCATTTATGAAGAAATATTAAGAACTATTTTTCTTCCATTTCGCTTGCTTTGTCCAAAAGCTTTCTTATTCTAAGATATCTGTCTAATTCTGTTCTGAATTTTGGCAGATTATGATAATAGTTATTCGCCATCAAAACTCTGTTATCATACTTTGGATCAAGAATGTAAACTGTAGGAAATCCTGAAATTCCAACATCTGCAACAAGTTCTTTATTCTGTTCATCTTCGACATTAAGCATTACAAAATTATATTTATTTTTATAAATACCGCTCAATGTTTTAAACTTTGGCATAAATTTCATACAATAACCGCACCAGTCAACATAAAATAAAACAAGCATCGGCTTATCAGATTCTAAAGCCTTGTCATAAGAAACTCCAATCTTATAGTCTGACGGATGTTTAGGCGTATTCATAGCCGCAACAGCAAAACCAACAACTGACGATACAGCCATTGCTAAAATAATTCCTAAAGTAATAAGTAATTTCTTTTTCATGATATCCTCCTTTCAAATATTATACAATAAATTTTTCTTATGACAAATTTTCTAATTTGAAACAAAACTTAACATAAATGTTTAAAATATTATATACTAAGGTATATACTAAATATATACTAATGTGTTTTTGTATATATGAATCTGAGTGTATCGTCTTGTGTTAATTAAAAATGAAGGAGTTTAAAAAGGTATGAAAAAAAATTTACCCGTCACAATGAAATCCTCAAATCAGTTATCAAACCCGGCAAAAAACGAAATTTTTGACAGTTCAGGAGATAGTGTCCTTTCAAACTATGTCAAAGAAATTGCTGACTACAAATCACTTAGTCCGGCAGAAGAAAAAGAACTTGCAAAAAAAGCAAAAGCCGGTGATGAAAATGCAAAAAAACAATTGATCAAAGCAAATTTAAAACTTGTAATTACAATAGCAAAAAAAACAATCCACATGTCAAATCTACCCATGACAGATTTGATACAGGAAGGTAATCTTGGGCTTATGATAGCCGCAGAAAAATTTAATTACAAATTAGGCTACAAATTTGCAACATACGCAAGCTGGTGGATTAAACAGGCAATGTTTAAAGCCATATCAGAACAGTCTCATTGTATGAAAATTCCTGTGTATATTCAGGAAACATTATCAAGATTTTCAAAGCTCAAGCGAGAAATGGAGCGTGAAAATAACTGCCAGATAAAAAATGAAGAAGTAGCGAAAAAAATGAATATTCCGGCAGACAAAATTGATTTATTTTTAAATGCATACTCCAAAACAATATCAATAGAAAGCAGTTTAGAAAATCATGACGGCAAAGATATGAGTATTGCTGACATTATTGAGGACAAAAAAGCCTCAGCTACGGAAAATGCAGAATTTGAAGATTTAAAAACAGATATTCTTAATGTAATCTCAACTCTGAAAGAACGTGAACAGCAGGTTGTAAAAATGCGTTACGGTCTTGACGGAGATGAAAAAAAGACACTTGAAGAAATCGGCAGTATTTACGGCGTAACAAAAGAATGCATAAGACAAACAGAATTAAGAGCTTTAAAAAAAATGAAATTCTCGGTGTTAGGTCAATATGTTGACTAAGTGTGTAATTTGTGTTTATTTGCAAACAGTATGTGCAAAAGGAGGATTGATACCTCCTTTTTTTGTAATTTTCATATAAATACAGGTGTACTTTTTTTTCAAAATCATTAATATTAAAAGTATGAAAAAATTTGTGACATTATTATTTATAATAATTTTTTCCGCCGGAAATATCACATTTGCGGAAGGTGACTTATGGGATAATTTCGGAGACAAAAATGTTTACGGTCAAAAGCCTGTAAGCGATGAAGACTTTCAAAAAGCTCTTGAAAGCAAAAAAGGTAAAAAGAAAAAAGATAAGAATATTCCCAAAGGCGAAAGTTTCTCTCAAAGTAATGAAACAGAATCGTTGACAACAACTGTTAAAGAGCCGCAAATTTTGCTTATTCCGCTGAATTTGAAAGCCGATGAAGACGCAATAATTCCCCCCGGACACTATGAAGTAAAAGGAGAGCGTGAAAACGGAAAAATTTATCTCAAACTTTATCAATCACATTATATGATAGCAAAGCTGCCTGCCACAGAAACAAACGATGACTTTGGAGAACAGACAATAAATTTCGTAAAACTTATACCGCATGGAGATTATCACGTCCAAATTATATACGGCAGTCTCGATTTCAACGCATATTCAATAATTGACACCGCAGATTAAAATTGCTAAAATCGGGTTATAAAAGGGGGAAAATATGAAAAGAGCAATAGTAATTGTCATAGATTCAATGGGCACAGGTGCAATGCCTGATTGCCGAGAATTTAACGATACACCGCAATGCAATACACTAAAACATGTCTGCGAATTTAACAACGGACTTAATGTTCCTAATATGGAAAAAATGGGGCTCGGAAATATTCAGGATTACAAAGGGATAAAAAAAGTTGAAAATCCGACAGCACAATACGGAATTATGGAAGAAAAATCCAAGGGTAAAGATACTACTACAGGCCATTGGGAAATGGCAGGATTAGTTTCCGCTAAACCTTTTGCAACTTTCCTCGAGGGTTTTCCTGATGAATTAATTGAAGAATTTATAAAACGAACAAACTGCGGAGGGGTCCTTGCAAATATTCCTGCAAGCGGTACAACAATTATTGCAGAACTGAATGAAGAACATCATAAAACAAAATTTCCGATTGTATATACAAGTGCTGACAGCGTTTTTCAAATTGCGCTGGATACTGATTTAATTCCGCTTGAAACTTTATACAAGTGGTGTGAAACAGCCAGAAAAATTCTTGATGAAGGCGGCTGGAACGTATCAAGAGTAATTGCAAGACCTTATAAAGTTATTGACGGCAAACCAACAAGAATATCCAAAGACAGACGAGATTATTCAATGGTTCCTTCTCATACGGTTTTAAATGAAATCAAAGACAAAGGCGGAAAAGTTATTGCAATAGGCAAGATTGAAGATATTTTTTCAAAATCCGGCATTACCCACGCAATCCACACAGGTTCCAATAAAGAGGGGCTTGAACTAACATTGAAAGCCGTTAAAAATGAACTTGACCTTGAAAAAATTGCCTATCCTTCAAATACAAAAACTTTTAATGACAAAACATTTATTTTCACAAATCTTGTAGATACTGATATGCTTTACGGGCACAGGAATGATGCAAAAGGATACGGCAAAGCTATTGAAGAAGTCGATACGCATGTTGATGACATTATTAATTCAATGAATGAAGAAGATTTGCTTATCATTACAGCGGATCATGGATGCGATCCGACAGTAGAAGGAACAGATCATACAAGAGAATATGTACCAATTCTTGTATATAATAAAAATATTCAAGGTAAAAATCTGGGGATGATTAAAGGTTTTGATTATGTCGCAGATAGAATACAAAAATGGCTAAATATTTAAAAAATACCCGATTTAAAATCGGGTATTTTAATAACAAATTTTTTCAAATTTAAATTGCAACAGTCAGCGTTTCTAATTTAAGCTGAATTGGTTTTTCTTCCAAAACTTCGACCTGCAAATCTTTTGTATCTACGACTTTTGAAGCAGGTTTGCTAAATGATGCTTTCTGGGATGAAACGGCTTGTGGTTTTTGGGCCGTATAAACACCTTGTCTTGCTTTTACGACAGCAGGGTCAGGATTTGCTTTCTGCCTTTTAACATCTGTCATAATTTTGTTTACAAAGCGTCTTGTTTCCGCGTACGGCGGTACTGCTCTGTATTTTTTAACATTTCCGGGTCCTGCATTGTAAGCTGCAAGAGCCAGTTCTACAGATCCAAACATATTATACATTTTTTTATAATATGTAATCCCTGCTTTAATATTTTCGTTGAGCAAATAAGGATTATACCCCATTCTTCTTGCGGTTGAAGGCATTAACTGAAATACACCGACCGCACCATGTGCACTTCTTGCCTCGTGGCGAAATCCTGATTCTGTACGCGCAATACTTAACGCAATTGCAGGATCTACACCCATTTCAATAGCATGTTTTACTATTGTGGCTTTTACAGAGTTTACGTCAGTTGCCTGACATTGTGCATTGTTAAAAAATACACATAACAGTGTAAAAGTTAACAGTAACAATTTTTTCAAAATGTAATCCTCTACGTTGTAAATTGAAATCCTTAAAAATTCCCTAACGATCCGTTTCTTCAACAAAATCAAAAACTTTTAAGAATGATTATATACACAGTATATTACAAAAAAATAAAATTTCAACCCTTGAAGTAAAAATAGATAAATGCAATATTGGCTCAATACCTGATATCACAGCCTTTTAAGTGTATTTCAAACAATTGTTAAGATTATAATTTTTTCGTATTATCAGAGGATATTTTTTCATTTTCATGTTAATATTTTTATAGCTATTTAAAATAAAATGAGAGGACAAAATATTATGGAAAATAAAAAATTGGCAGATATCGGCGTATTTGGCGGCTCGGGATTTTACAAATTTCTTGACAATATTGAAGAAGTCAGAGTTGAAACGCCTTACGGAATGCCGAGCGACAGTCTGTTCATCGGTACTGTCGGAGAACACAAAGTTGCATTTATGCCGCGTCATGGAAGATCTCATACTATTTTGCCTCACTTGATAAATTACAGAGCAAATGTCTGGGCTATGAAACATATAGGATGCGAAAGAGTTATTTCGCCCTGTGCTGCAGGCAGTTTGCAAAAACATGTAAAACCCGGAGATTTTGTAATATGCGATCAGTTTGTTGACTGGACTGACGGTAGAAAGACAACATTTTTTGAAGGTCCTATAGTTACACACCCATCTGCTGCGGAAACTTACTGTCCTGAACTGCGCCAGCTTGCAATAAAAACAGGCAAAGAATTAGGTATAAATATTCATGAACAGGGAACTGTAGTTGTAATAAACGGACCGAGATTTTCAACAAAAGCCGAATCTAAATTCTTTACAAATCAGGGATGGGAAGTCATCAATATGACAGCATTTCCTGAAGCTTATCTTGTTAAGGAAATGGATATGTGTCCTTTAAATATATCTTTAATTACAGATTATGATGCAGGCCTTGTCGGCGATGTTCCGCCGGTTTCACACCATGAAGTTATTGAAGTATTCAATTCTAATGTTGCAAATTTGAAAAACCTGCTCTTCAAGATGATTGAAAATATTCCTTCTGACAGGAATAATTGTGAATGCGCTAATACAAAGAAGAATTCGCAATTATAACGGAGACCAAAAATGATAGATAATTTGATTTTTGTAACAAACAGCTTTTTTCAAATATATTTCCTGTTGATTTTAGTAAGATGTTTTTTAAGCTTTATTCCAACTATCAACTGGTATAAACAGCCGTTTGAAGGGATAAAAGATGCAACAGATTTATATTTGAATTTATTCAGAAGACTTGTACCTCCTATAGGCGGTCTTGATTTTTCACCTATAATAGCAGTAATTGTTTTACAGGTTTTAAATTATCTGATTATTTTTATTCTTTTCCAGTTCAAATAACCTTAGTGCTTCCTGAATTTTTTCTCTGTGCGGAGTTTTAGGATTGCAGAGTTTTTCATTAAGAGAGGATAAAAAATTATTCAAGTCCTTTTCTGAATTTCTGTGCATTAATTTTTTAAAATATTTCATAACAACCTTATCTTTAATAAACCCCGGATATTTAAGGCATCCGCCAACATCATAAATTTTGCCGTTTATTGTTTCATTTGTTACATCAGTATAAAATATTTTAAAAAGGTTATCTATATCAAGCGGAGCAGTCGTTTTTGGAGCTTTTTTATCAGCTAATTCAGTCAGTGAATACCCGTATTCCAAATCTGATACATAATGTCTTGTAAACTGGGTTTTATCAAGCTTATGACCTGCTATATTTTTCAAATAAGTCCAAAAGTTTGCCTCTGCATAAACGCCCTGAGAATTTGACAAATCTTTTACGGGGCATTTTACATTATGAAATACCTTGAAAGCTTTGTCATGCATAATTCTCTTTTTAGTATTTTTGTCATACATTATAAGTTTATAAACATTTCCCCAGCATCCGCGATCAATGTAAGCCAGCGAAACCTTAATATCTTTTGGCAGTATTTCATGCAAAAGTTTATTAAAGAATTTTGTAAAATCATTTTCTAACAATTTCAAATTTTCAGGTTCAAGATCATTAAAATCATAAGATATAATATTATTTTTTTTACATTCTTTATAACAGGCTCTCAAATAATTTGTCATATTTGACATTGCTTTATAAAAAAGTTTTATATTTTTCTTTCTATCTTTGTCCTCCCACAGTTCAATAATTTCTGCGGGCAAATTACCAGTAATTTTACACTTTGTCTCAGGCACAAACGAATCATAAGTTTTGTAACCGAAATTAGCCTTAAAAAACCTTTTAAGACGCGATGGGTAACACTTTTGATAATTAACTTCCGGGACTTTATTCAGCATAAACTTCCTAAAGCATGTGAATATTCAAAATTGACAAATTATCAAAAAGCTTGTAAAAAAAGTTAACTTAATATATAATGCGGATTATGAAAATGGTGATTTACGGGGCTACGGAAATCGGCTGCCTGCTTGCAACAGAGTTTTTCGAAGACCATGACATAACAATAATTGATAAAGATGAAAACAGATCTGATGAATTTGACAAGCTGGATATAAGTTTTGTTGAAGGCAATGCATCAAGCATTGACGTTTTGAACAGCGCAGATATAAAAAATGCTGATATCTTTATTGCCTGCACTGCAATTGACGAAGCAAACATTGTTGCCTGTCTCTCCGCTAAAAAATTCGGCGGTGTCAGAACCATTTGTTTTGTTAGCAGAGAAGAATATAAAAAAACACTAAATTTTGAAAAAAATAATGCAAATTTCTGTGATTTCTTTATAGATTATATTATTTGGCCTGAAGAATTGTTAACTCAGGATATTTTCAGAATTGTGACTGTTGCACATGCTCTTGATGTTGAAAATTTTGCAGACGGACGTGCAAGACTTCTGGAATATAAAGTTAAATCACATCATCCTATTGTAGGCAAAAAGGTTAAAGACTGTGGATTTACCCAAAATACTCTTATGGTCGGACTGACAAGAGACTGTGAACTTTTTATTCCTAACGGCGATACAGAAATTAAAGAAGGCGACAAACTCATATTTATGGGAACATCGCATTCACTGGATATCTTGGCAGGAACTTTTTTCCATGAAAAAGAAATAGTAAAATCAGCAGCAATAATAGGCGGCGGAAATGTAGGCATGATGCTTGCAAAATCGCTTGAAAAATTAAAAATTAAAACAAAAATAATAGAAAAAGATTATGACAGATGCCGCATTCTGGCTGAAGAATTAACAAACACTCTTGTAATAAACGGAGACGGAACAAACCTCAAACTTCTGGATGAAGAAGAAATAGGTTCTGCCGATGTAGTGATAAGTGTTACAAATAATGACGAAAAAAATCTTCTCTGCTCGCTTCTTTCAAAGCAGCTGGGAGTAAAGCGAGTAATTGCAAGAGTTGCAAAAGTAGTTAATATTCCGCTTTTTGAAAAAGTAGGTATTGATATTGCGGTATCTCCAAAAAATTCTGCTATAAATGAAGTTAAAAACGATTTACAGGAAAATGATGTCGATATCCTTGCAACAGTCGAACAGGGACAGGGAGAAGTTTTAGAAATATCAGTGCTTCCTGAATTTAACGGCAAAAAAATTATGGAATTAAAATTTCCTGCCGGTGCTATTATCGGGGTAATCGTTAGAAAAAACAATATTATTATTCCAAATGGTATGACAGAGATTTACACCGATGATATTTTGATTATCTTCACAACATCGGACAATGCCGGAGTTATTAAAGAATTTTTTAAGGTAAATTGATATGCGCTTAAATTATCTTGCAAAAGCAATCGGATTAACTATGATTTATATAGGGCTTGTAACTTTAACCCCTATTATCACAGCTTTATATTACCACGATTTTAATTCAATACTTCCGTTTGTTACTGCAGGTGCAATTTCTGCCTTTTTCGGCTGGCTGTTTATGAAACTTGTACCGAACACCGGAGAGCTTGAAAATTTAAACGATATAAAAAAAGCGGAAGCACTATTTATTGTTGCACTATCATGGGTTATATTCGGTATAGTCGCCGGTATTCCTTATCTTTTTTACGGAATTTCTCCACTAGATGCTATGTTTGAATCGGTATCAGGCATAACTACTACAGGAGCAACTATTTTAACAAACTTTGATTATCCCAAAACATTTTTCTTCTGGAGATCTTTAACCCAGTGGCTCGGAGGTTTGGGAATCATAGTATTATTCGTTGCTATATTGCCTCAATTTGCCGTAGCCGGCAGGCAGATGTTTTTTGCCGAAGCTCCCGGTCCTACGGAAGACAAATTTACACCGAGAATAAGAAATACAGCTTCTGCATTATGGAAGGTTTATGCAGGATTGACAATATTAAATATTATATTTCTTGTAATTGCAGGAATGCCGAAATTTGATGCAGTATGCAATTCTTTTTCAACACTATCTGCTGCAGGTTTTTCACCAAATGCCCAAAGTATTATGGGCTATCATTCCAATTGGATTAACTGGATAACTATAATTTTTATGTTTCTGGCCGGTGCAAGCTTTAATATTCAATATAAAGCAATTGTTCAAAAAAATCCTTTTATACTATTTAAGAATGAAGAATTCAAACTCTACTTTTTTCTTGTAATGTTAATGGCAGTATTAATTACAATTTCACTTGTTATAAACACGCATTACGGAGTATTTCAGGGGTTTACGGATGCTTTGTATCAGGTAGTAAGCATTACAACCTCAACAGGAAGTGCAAATGTTGATTTTGTACAATGGGATTATGTCTCAAAAGTTCTTTTGTTCATTGTAATGTTTATGGGATCATGCTCCGGATCTGCCGGCGGCGGCATTAAAATGGTGCGCTGGCTGATTGTTTATAAGGCAATGAAAAGTGAACTATTAAGAATTTTGCATCCGAATGCAATTATCAATATCAAAGTTGACAACAAAAGTGTTCCATCGGAAGTTACAAGACAAATTGTAGTTTATGTATTTTATTACTTTATAATTTTCGGGATTACATCAATTATTATTGCCATAATTGAACACAACAGCACAATTGGACTTGCAGGAAGCATTACTGCACTTGGAAATATCGGCCCGGGTTTTGAAAAGCTTACAGGGCCTATGGGAAGTTTTAGCACAATACATCCCGCAAGCAAATGTATAATGATTTTTAATATGCTTGTCGGACGTCTTGAATTAATTCCGTTTCTTGTAATGCTTCAGCGGGATTTCTGGTCGCTGAAAGATAATTAAAGCTCAATCAAATCCTCAAACTTAACTTTCAAAGCGCGGAGAATTTTCAAAAGAGTAGTAACCTGTATATCAACTAAACCTTTCTCTATTTTACCTAAATGCTGAAATGTTGGTATATCTGCCAGCTCTGCAAATTTTTCCTGCGACAAATGACGTTTCAGACGTTCCAGCCTGATTGCTTCACCCATTTTTATTAAATCTTCATTTTTCTTCATATTGTTATATTACACTATTGATAAATTAAATTCTAAATATTATAATATTTATTATTAATATTATAACATTAATTAATAATTGAATTATAGGAGAAATTAATATGGAAACACAATTGGACACAATTATTGAAAAATTCAGTAATCTTGAATGTCTTGTTATTGATATTGATTACCTTACAAAAACTTTAAAAAATTCATTTGATATGAGCACTATGGAAAATGAAAAATATTATTATCTTGAAAGTATTATCAGAATTCTCAGGCAAAAAACTACATGTCTTAAACAAAAGACAAGCAGTCTGCAAGATAAATTAAGCAGGTACAATTTAAAATCTCAACCCCATAAATGATTTAAAATGAACAAAAATTGTGCTTTAATCGTTATAATATTGTAACGAGGAATTTAGACTTGAAATTCAATATAAAGGCTGCCGCCTTAACAATTTGTTTGTGCTTTACCATAACGGCGTCATTTGCAATTGAGCAGATGACTGTTGAAAAGAATGCTGTCTTAAATATCAAAGACTGTATAGAAATTGCACTTCAAAACAGCCCGCTTGTCAAAAAATCACGCTACAATTACGGACTTGCCAAAGGCAATTTGGGAATTGCAAAGTCTGAATATTTTCCGACACTTGGCATCGGCACAGGATATAATATTACAGATTCAAGAACTGATAGAAGAAATACCAACAGCAATATTTACTCTGCCGAAGCAAATATCAGCCA
>CALVEO010000043.1 GCA_944326615.1 Candidatus Gastranaerophilales bacterium
GTCCATACGAAGCTAAAAAATTATTTAAGCAAAGTAATGAAAATTTTTATGAATTTTTAAATAATAGAAAAAATTTTTATAAAAATTTGATTAACAGAAGACCTGATCAAAAAGTATTTGAAAAAGGTTGGATGAGCAGATTAAAACAAGTTGAAGACAACGCTAATTCAATGATTACTAATGGTTTTTACACTCCGTCGTATGCTAATTCAATAACTCCATTTGATGAAGAATATAGTGGAGAACTTAAACGAGTAGACAATTTGGATTCTTACGAGAGAGAACGCTTAAAAAATAAGTATCAGTATTTATTGAATAAAAGTAGTATTCCAACTGATGGTGCAGCACCAATTCAGCAATCTTTTACACGTGAACAAATAGGCGGTATGACCCCTGAAGAATTTCAGGAAAATCTTCCGCTAATTGAACTGCAGTTGAAAGACGGTCTAATAAAACCGCAAGCGCAGGATTATTCAGGTTATTTAAATCCGGTCAGCGGTAACAGCAAACTTTTTTCAAGAGAATTGATTTCACAAATGTCTTGTGATGAATATACGGCTAATGAACCTGCTATTATGGCGCAATTACAGGCAATTGGAATTCCGACAAATAATGAACTTCAAACAGCAAGCCTGAGAGGCAGAACAGTTTATGTAAAACCATACACAAGATCTGATGGGACAGAAGTCCGCGGATATTACAGATCAGTATATTAAAAAAAGCAGGTTCAATACCTGCTTTTAATTTGTATCTTTTCTGGAATTTTATATTAAATAAATGCACGCATTTGTGACATTTGGTGTAAAAGAAAGGAAAAGATATGAAGCATTTGGTTGAGCCCATCAGGGATAAGAAAAAGATTAGAGCTGTTGAAGATTATCTTGCAAAAAGAAGCAAACGTAACAGGTTATTGTTTGTGCTTGGCTGTAATTCAGGGTTAAGAGTTTCGGACATACTTGCATTAAATGTAAAAGATGTCAGGAATAAATCCCACATAGAACTTAACGAAAAGAAAACAGGAAAATGCAAGCGGTTTCCGATAAATGATAAATTAAAAAAGCTTATCAATGAGTTTATAAAGGATAAATCAGATGACGAACCGTTATTTTTAAGTCAAAAGCAGATGCGATTAGACCGTTCGCAGGTGTACAGAATGTTGAATAACGCGTGTAAAGCTGTTGGAATTGATGTGAATATCGGCACACACAGTATGCGCAAGAGTTTCGGTTATCATCACTATAACCAGTTCAAAGATGTGGCGATGTTACAGATGATATTTAACCACTCATCGCCTCAGATAACCTTGCGTTATATAGGGATAAATCAGGATCAGATTGATAACAGCTACCGCCAGTTTGAGCTGTAAATGCACCATTTAAAAAAAGCATTAAACTATTTATTTTGGTGTTTTTCCAACCAATGTTCATATAATAACATATTTTGCAACATGTATCAAGTGAAGTATGTAATCAATATGATGTATTTTTTATTGATTAGAACAAAACAATTAATCTTGAGAAGGTTGATTTATCTGCTGTTTCAGCATAATACACCAAAATAAATATTATGGTGTATTAAATAATAAGAAGAACGGAGAAATCATGGAAGAAAAATGTATTTGTCCTTTATGTGGAAATGATGCAAGAAAGGAAGTACATAAAAAATGCACAATATTTAATTGTTTGAATTGCCATGAATTTGAAATGAATACATTTGAAAATGAAGCTTTTTTAACAGAAGAAGAAAAATTGATATTAAGTAACTATTTTTCTAATGCTTCGCAATTTAATTCTTTTAGAAAAATCATAATTACTAGAAATAATTACAAGGATTTAATTAGTAAAATAAGGAATTAATAACGTGAAAAATTATATTATGTTGCTTATAATTTTATTATTACAAGGTATTTGGTTGGAAACACAAGCACAAACTACAGTATCTACATCGTCTGAGCTTATTAACGCTCTTGTCAGTGCTACCGGAAGTAATGAGATATTACTGCTTAATAATATTGATTTAGGTAGGTTGAGCATTGGTAATCTGGGTAAAACTTCTATTACAATTAACGGTCAAGGCTATGGAATATCTGGAAGCGGATCGTATGTATTGAATATTCAGAACGGGAAATCTTTAATATTACAAAATATAGGTTCATATGATGATAACGGAAATATTCAAAACAGTTTTTCTTTTAATTCAACAAGCCCGGTAATTACAAATAATGGAATTTTATCTATTGACAATGTAATTTTTTCAGACAATACAATAACAAATTATAACTATCCTGTTATATATAATTCTTATAACGGAGTAATAACACAATTAAATGCTGATTTTATAGGCAACAAAGCTTATTCTTTTTCTGAAGCAAGAGGTGGAGCAATATATAATGCCGGAACAATAGAAAATATAACAGGGAATTTTATAAATAATTCAGCTTATTTCGGAGGAGCTATATATAACGAAGGTGCTTCATTAGTAATAGCAAACAGTAATTTTATAAATAATACTGCAACATCTTCAGGTAGTGCAATTTATAATCTTGGGGGCTTGGAAATAGTAAACTCTTCATTTATTAATAATGAAGGAGATGCTATTAGTACGAGGGATTTATGTATAAAAGCAGATAATGGTACAACTATATTTACAGGAAACGGTAGTGCCATATATATGCAAAGTGGTGATAATAAGACTGATTTAACTGCAATTAATAACGGGGAAATTATCATTGATGATGATATTAATGGTTTTGATATTTTTTACATAAACATAGATGGAGATTCATCTTCCAACATTCAGTTGAATGGGTCTATAGGGGCTAGAGGAGTAGTAACTTTAAACAATACAAATTTATCTTTTGGAACAAATACTTTTGATTATGGGACATCTTTGAACGTTGAAAGCGGTAATGTTGACTTAAATAATGAATTAATAGAAAATTATAATATATATAATTTAACTTCGTCGATAAATGCTGATTATAGTATTGATGTTGACCTCACAGGAGAAACCGCAGTTTCTGATAAAATTATTACTAGTAATAACCCGAATTTCTATACAGGTTCTAGTGGAGTTATAAAAATAGATGATATAAATATTATAGGAGATAAAAAAGATTTTACCGTTCAAGTGCTTGAAACTGCGCCAAATCCTGGGATGCTTGGTAGAGTAGAAACAGAACTTTCATTATCTGAAAATTTGTTAAACAAATACAACACAACCGAAACAGAAACACTTGTAACGAGTGATGATATAAAATCAGATGTCAACTGGCAGGATAAATTTTATACCTATGAACAAGAAAAGAAAACAACTTCTTCTATCGGATTAACTACAACAAATACAATAAATGATAGTATTGAATATAAACTGGAAACATCTTATGGTGAAAAAAAAGCAACAGGTAACCTCGGCGATACCTTGACTTTAATAAACCAATATCAAACATCTGATGAACGAAATTTCAACTTTGACACCTCAGGGGATGTATATGAAGTAAGCTCAGACCTTGGAACAACTTCAGAAGGTACATTGAATATCAACGGAGTTCTTGCACCTGTCCCCGATGGTAATAATGAACGTTCAACAATCAACGGAAACAATCACTCATTATTCAGATTGGATAATGAAACAACTCTGAATATGAATAATATTAAAATCACAGGTGCAAATAACGTTGTAACAGGAACTAATAAAGATGCGGTTGTAAATATCAATAACTCCGAAATTTCAAACAATGCAGAAGGTATAACAACTGCAGGTTCTGTAAATATTTCAGGCAACTCAATAATAGAAAATAACGGAAGCGGAATAACCGTAACATCTGATTCTTCCGTAATCACTCTTGATGCAACCGATGCGGAAATTACACTCCGTGACAGACTTACAGGTGTTGCGGGTGCAAGATTGAATATTAACAGAGGTACGGTAAACTTTGAACAAAAAATTTCCGCACTTGATGTAATGATGGAACAGGCTAATGTTAATGTGGTTTCTGACGATTTGTTTGACGGAAATAATATGACAGTAAATTCTGCCTCAAACCTTAACATGGCAAATAATGCAGTCGGAACAATGCATCTCAATAACTTTACTCTGAATGACAATCTGAATATGTCTGTAGATGTTGACCTTGCAAATAAATCCATGGACAGACTCACAGCAGACAGCTACAATCTCGGAGATAATAATGTAAATGTCAGCAATATGAATTTACTTACAAGTACAGACCGTTACAAAACAGATATATTGTTTGCGGATGAAGGATTAAGAAACAACGTAACAACTTCAATATCCGAAGTAGCTTACTCACCCATTTATAAATACAATGTAGCCTACGAAAAAGATACAGGGAATTTCACCTTTACAAGACCCGGAGTCGTACCGCCGACTCCGGATAATCCTAACCCGGTACCGGATAACAGCTACAATTCATATAATCCTGCTGTAATGGCTTCTCCCGTTGCATCACAACTTGGCGGGTATATGGCAATGCTTGATACTTATAACAATGCTTTCACGCATATGGATATGTACATGCTTAAACCTTCCACAATAAGACTTGCTAAACAAAAAGAGAACCAATATGCAATAACTGATACAACAGGCTTGTCATATAAATCAAATGAGATAAATTCAAAAGGTATATGGGTAAAACCGTTTGCAGCATACGACAGTGTAGGCCTAAAGAACGGTCCTAAAGTGGATAATTTTTCTTACGGTACATTCATCGGCGGTGATACTGAAATGTTTAAAACAAAAGGAGGTTTCTACGGTGTTGTAAGCCCTTATATAGCTTATCAGGGGTCGCATCAAAGTTATGCTGAAAATTCAATTTACCAGAACGGCGGAACACTTGGCGGTACAGCAACATTCTATAAAGGTAACTTCTTTACCGGTTTAACTGCGGGTGTTGGTATGAATGTAGCTGATGCAAGTACAATGTACGGCAGTGAAAATTTCCCTATGCTTATGGCTGGTGTTGCAAACAAAACAGGTTATAATTTTGAATTCAAAGACGGCAGATTTATTATTCAGCCTAACCTTATGCTCAGCTATACCTTCGTAAATGCTTTTGATTACACTAATGGCGCAGGAGTTAAGATAAATTCGGATCCTTTACACGCACTACAAATAACGCCTAATGTCAAATTTATCATGAATACCAAAAACGGCTGGCAGCCTTATGCGGCATTTGGTATGCATTGGAATATAATGGATGAAACAAACGTAACAGCAAATACTGCCTACCTTCCAGAACTTAGTGTTAAACCGTATTTCAGCTACGGTCTGGGAATACAACGAGTGTTTGGCGACAGATTTACAGCGTACGGGCAAATTATGCTCCGCAACGGCGGCAGAAACGGTATTGCAGCTACATTTGGCGGAAGGTATATGTTTGGTCATGAAACAAAAACTGATGAAGAAGCCGAAAAAATATAATAAATTTAAGTATATACTAAAGTATAAAAATATAATTAAAAAAATTATAATTAGCCTTAAAACCAAATATAATATGTGTTTCAAGTATTTTTATTATCTGCGTATTATCGACTATTTACCACAACCCACAACCATTATTATGTTTTCAAAATTTCTGTATTTTTTCAAAAAACTCTCTCACGAAATTAAAATTTATATTAAATAAAGGAGAAAACGATGAAAAAATCAGAAGAAGAACTATCAATCAAAATGCTAAACAACGAATTTAAGCGAGTTTTTGCACAACCTTTAGGCATCAGGGAAACAGCATTGCGGCTTCGTGAATGTATTGACGGTATTGATGATGATTTTACAGAAGTGGATAATTTTAAATTGTCTTTTGAAGCCGGTGAGGTTATCGCCCTAATTACATTTGAAGCACCGTTTGATGATGAGAAAATGCCCGAATACAAACAAAAATCGGTTATATTTGAAGAAAAGATCCGCGATGAAAATCTCAGTTTCCTGAAATTAAATATACTTGATTCATATAATGTTTGTAATCCGTCATCAGGCTTTATTGTTTGGAATGAATACGCTGACACAAATGGGATAAAACTGTTGCAAACTATTCAGGATTGGAAAGCCAAATACGAAAATATGGATGTAATAATTTTTCAATATGAAGAATAATTTCTTGTGAATTTAGGCGATCAAACACAGGGCATGGATGCATGTCCTTTTTATTTTGCTTGCTTCTTCCTGATCACAACCTCATACCCGAGCTTATCGAAAATATCAAGTGCTTCAAAATATCTAAGCGTACCTGATTTAATCTTCTTATGCAGATTCTGTCGGCTGCTTGTTAAACCCAAAAGCCTGTTTAATTCACTAACCGAACATTTCTCCTGCTTCATAAGCCCGAATATCTGGGAACTTATTTCCTCAACCCTCTCGTTACTTATCTTTATTGTTTGCATTTAATCTCTCTCCTAAAATAATTGTAACAAATTGCAGCAATTTGTCAACTATACAATTGACATTACACATAATCAGATTCATAATGAAAATGACAGGAATGCAACACAATACCTATTGTGTGACATTACAGAAAAACTATGTAAAGCAGTTATAACAGCGTTTTCAACAATTCTCTTAAAACCAAACATTACCCGATGCAACATAACGTGTTATGAGTATGACGTTTAATGCAACATATTGAAAGGATTTACATGAATACAGTTCAGCCAATCAGGGACAAAAATTTAATCAGGAAAATTGAGACAATTTTAGCCGAACAGGGTACAAGAAACTTGATGTTGTTTGTTTTAGGTACAAACAGCGGACTTAGGATAAGCGATATCTTGAAACTTACGGTTGCAGATGTTAAAGACAAAACTCATATCGAAATTCATGAACAAAAAACAGGTAAGCTTAAAAAATTCCCTATTAACTAAAAACTAAAAACACTATTAGACAACTATATTATGAAGAAAGAAGACACAGACTTTCTTTTCAAAAGCAAGAAGCATGGCAGGTTATGCAGGGAGCAGGCATACAGAATAATTAACAACGCTTGCCGAAAAGCAGGAATTAAATATGCTGTTAGGACTCATACCCTCAGAAAAACTTTTGGGTACTGGCTTTATTTGCAGTTCAAAGATGTTGCTATGCTTCAAAAAATATTTAACCACAGCTCCCCGTCTACAACACTTATTTATATAGGTATATCTCAGGATAATATAGATGCTGTTTACAATAACTTTGAGATATGACAGAAATTGACATACAAGTTATTTAAAATAGTAACAGAAAGGATTTATGATGAAATATTTATTACGAAACAAAAAGGTAGAAGCCTCTGGCTCAAAAAAACAATTGATAGAATACGTCAAAGAAAAATACAAAGACGAGTTCTGGGTAAAAGAAAATGCAAAAAAGTTTGATACGGATTTTGGAAGCTTCAAGTTTACAATCGAAACCCTCGGACTTGAGTTATCTGATAAAATGACAAATTCAGAGTATAACAAAACCCACAGGAGGTAGTATGTTTGTAAAAGGGAAATACACATCTGCTGAAATCTTTGCTTCAACAATAGATGAAGGGACAATAGAGCAGACAAAAGACATCTGCAACCATCCGATTTTTAAAGACTGTCAGATAAGAATTATGCCGGACTGTCATAAAGGGAAAGGCTGTACAATCGGGTTTACATCGCAAATACCACAAGGCGGAGAAATTATTCCGAATATTATAGGGGTTGATCAGTCCTGTGGTATGTATGTCGTAAAAATAAAAAAAGCCAGAACTTTGAATGATTATGCAAAACTTGATAAAGTAATCCGTCAGAACATCCCGACCGGAATAAGAGGCAGAAAAGAAATAAGTAATATTGTTCCAAATGAATTACAGGAAAAAATAAAAGAAATTTCTACGGACTTTTTAAAAGAAGGCTGCAGGGATGATTTATTAAAGATAGGTTCACTTGGCGGAGGAAATCACTTTATCTCAATTGAAAAGGGTATAACCGGAACTTATTTGATTATCCACAGCGGTTCAAGAAACTTTGGGAATAAGCTTGCAGTTTATTTTCAAACCATAGCGATAGAAAAGAACTGTTACGGGGAAGGTTATTTGAAGCAACTATCGTTTCTTACCGGTAAAGATGCGGAAGATTATTTGATGTGTGCAGATGTATGCAGAGATTATGCACACTGGAATCGAAAAGTTATGGCAGAGGAAATTCTTTCCAATATGAACTGGAAGGCTGATGAGAGCTTTGAAACCGTTCACAACTATATTGGAGAGGACAAAATAATTAGAAAAGGTGCAATCTCATCTAAAAAAGATGAAAAAGTTTTAATTCCTCTGAACATGGCAGACGGTTCATTGATTTGTCTTGGAAAAGGAAATGCAAACTGGAATAATTCGGCTCCGCATGGTGCAGGAAGATTGACAACCCGCACTAAAGCAAAAGAAATTCTCACAATGGCTGAATACAAAGCCCGAATGAAAGGGATATATTCAACCTGCATTTCAACAGGCACACTTGATGAAGCCCCAATGGCTTACAAAAATCCCGATGAAATTATTGAAGCAATAGCCCCCACTGCCGAAATTATTGATTATCTCAAACCGATATATAATTTTAAGGCGGGGTAATAGGAAGTTATAAATAGAATATTTTAACCATTTATTGAGTTTAAAAACTACTTCACTACACAAATATTACACAAAACGCTAAAAGATCAATAGTTTTTAAAGTTAAATAAAATTTATATATGTCTGGTTTTTGGCCAATTTTATCTAAATAATTTCCCAGTAACCACCCTTGTCAGCACCAACGCGTTTAATTTTACCTGTTCTTTTCAATTGGCTAATATTTTTCTCAATAGCTCTTTGTGTAATACCAATCTTTTCAGTAAGTTCAATAATGGTGATTTGCGGATTTTCGGCGATTAAGCGTAATATTTTCTCCGAACTTTTCTCCGAACTTTTCTCCGAACTTTTCTCCGAACTTTCTTCAAACCCGGTTTCAAATGGTATTATTATTTTCATAAAGTTATCAGAGAATTGAAATACTGATTTGTTGTAAACGTGCATAATTTTTTGCATACCAGAACCTAAGTGTTCGACTAATTCTAAGTCTTTAAAGATTCTCATCAATTCTCTGTTACGCGGCATTGAAATTCCGCTAAAAAATTCGTCTTTACTTAGCCCTTCAACTAAACCGCCGTACGATGTGATTTCCAACCTGTCCGAAAAGATTTCAAAAACAGGTGGAACTTCTTTTGTGTAATCGTTATGGACAATAAAATTAATAACCGCTTCTTTAATTGCACTTGCATCCCACAATGTTTTCTCTATGCGCTCTTTGTAGGTGATTTTTGTACTGACAGTATTTTCAACCTCAAGTTTATCTAAGACCGATTTTGCAGATTTTATTAACGAGCAGCATCCGTATTCGTTAAACTCCCTCAAATCTCGTTTGTCATTTCCCCAATATTTTGCCACTTTTATAGATGTTGCGTTAGAATCAGCAAGAAGATATGCGACATAATTGTATTTGCCGTCTTGAGTTAATAGCTCAAGATTTTTTGCAAAATTGTTGTTTAAGGTTTTACCTTTTTCTTGGTAATAAATTTTTAGTTGTTCAAAGGTTAGGTCTTGTCTATGAGATACAATATTTTTAAGCGTGTTTCGTGTGCGTTTTGAGTAGAGTTCTTCAATTTGGTTTTGTGTCATTGGTTGTGAGGATGAACCAACTCTGACGAAACATCCTTTTGGTGTCATTCCTTTACTAGTAAGACAATAAGGCTTTTCGTTACCACTTGAAACAATTATGTGAATGATGTCTTTATTTTCTTGCTGTTCAATAATGACATCAAAAAGGCCAAGTGTAGATGGAAATATGCTATCTCTAAGACTATTAGTAATTCTTAGTTGTACATCGTCTGCATTTTCAACACCAAGCACAGAACCGTCATCATCAATACCCACATATAGATGTCCGCCTAAAGAATAGTTCAAAAATCCGATAACATCTTTGATTAAAGTATCAGAAAATTCCCTTTTATATTCAATAGTATTAGTTTCTATTTGATTTGCCATGCCATTATTTTAGCATAAATGCAGTTAAAAGGTTATTATGTTTTTCCCTTTTGTTTGAGTTTGTGCTGCTTGTAATCTATATATTCAAGAATTTCATTAGTATCATTTTTACTAAAATTTAGTAGACTGAGTGCTTGTTGTAATAAAGATGTAGCAGAAACATCTGCCTTTTTATAATAGTAGTAATAATAAAAATTATCACTTTTTTCAGCGTCTTCAGGAATGCTAGGGAATAATTTGCTGTTGAATATCTCGTTAAGATCTAAATTAAGAGCTAAGCATAATTTTATAAGAGTTTCGATTCTTGGAATTTTAACACCATTTTCCAATTCAGAAATAACTGTAACGCTTACATTTGTTTTTTTGTATAGCTGTCTGAGGCTTATTTTAAGCTTTAATCGTTGTTTGTTTATAAGCATTCCAAGAGTCTTTATGAGCCTTGAATATATTTCATCAGTACTTTTATCAAGCATTGTAACTTCGTCACTTATAATTTCGTTAGTTTCTTTTTTTAGTCTTCCCATATGTTAAATTTAGTATATTTTGCTCGTGGTGTCAATCAAATTCTATCAAACACTAGCCAAAAATATTAAAATTTGTTAATAAAATAAGAGCGATTTTGATTTATTTACATTCAACAAGGGCATTATATGAATGTAAATAAAATAAGAATATACTTAAAAATAGAAAGGAGGCATCATGCCCGAATTTATGACTGTAAAAGAAGTCGCAGATCTCTTCCACGTAAAAATTGATACTGTTTATGCATGGAAATTCTATGGGAAAATTAAAGCCGTGAGAATTAACGGAAAACTATTGTTTAGAAAAGATGTAATCTTGGAAATGATTGGGGGTTAATATGGGCGAAAGAAATTCCGAAAAATCTTCAAAATTTCCGTGCGTGCGTTATGACTCAATCAACAAACGTTGGCTAGTAAGAATAAGGCGTAAAGGATTTCAAGTTTGCAAATATTTTCAATCTAAAACATTAGCTGAACGTTATTATATTGAAACAAATGCTAGAATAGAAAAGAACTCTTTTTTTATTGAAGATAAAAAAACAACAGTCGCTGAAGCGGTAAGAATGTATTGTGACAATTATGTGAAAAATGTCTGTAAACCTACAACATTAAGTTCTTACACTGGTTATTTGAAAAATCATATTGAACCGTTTTTTAAATTTAGAAAATTGATCAGTATATCTAAAAATGATTGTGAAATGTTTAAATTGCATCTAACCACCAAACATAAATTAGTAGGTAATAACTTTTCTAATAAAATTGAATCCGCAGGAACCTTAAGCAACGAAACAATAAATAAGATTTTAAAATTATTACGTGCGGTTTTTCAGTATTGGGTTGAAGCGGAACAGCTTGCTAAAAATCCTATGCAGTCAGTTAAACTTTTAAAAATTAATAGACCAGAAGCAGACTTTTTATCAACCGAGAAAGCAAAATTGTTATTAATGGCAGCTAAAAATGATGTTACTTGCACCCGTTATGGTATCGAAATTGGTGCTTACTATACATTGTTGTTGACAGCGTTGACTACAGGACTGCGACAAGGTGAATTGCTGGCCTTGAAATGGGATAGGATAAACTTTGAAACGGGTTATATTGTTGTTAATGAAAATTATACACATAAAGAAATCAGTACTGTCAAAACGCAGGCTTCAAAACGTTATGTCTTTATTCCACAATATTTACAAACCGAGTTATTGAAACATAAGGCTTCTCTTGGAAACAATCCATATAATTTAGTTTTTCCAAATAGAGAAGGTAATTACATTGACGGCAGAAATTTAACGCGTCGAGTTTTGCCTCGCTTGCTTAAGCAAGCTCATTTGGAAAAGATAACTTAGCATCAATTACGTCATACATGTATTTCAGCTTTGGCAGAAAAACGCGTAAATCCTGCATTTATCCAACGTCTATCCGGACATAGTAATTTAAAAACGACAACAGCTATTTATACACATATTTCTGACCGGATGAATGATCAGTATATCATGTTACTTTACACTTAAATTTGTAATTTTGTGCTAGACTTTTATGTATGAATAAACAACCATATAGAAGAGGGGAAAAATATATAGAGGAGTTTTGTCGTCATTTGCAAGCATCACCTCTGAAACATTATGATGACAAAACAATTAAACAGTATAAAGAAACAGTTTGGGACTTTTGGGAGTATACTGACTTTGCAGACTTTAAATCTTTTAATGTAGAATTTGCGAAAGCTTATCGCGACTCCTTGAGCAAAAATTCGTTACAAACCAAACAACAGAAGATGCAAAGAGTTGCCTTGTTTTTTGAATGGTTTGCTGAAAGGAAGTTAAAAAAAGGTTGCTTTGATGAAGCATTAATGTATTTAAAATTGAATAGCCTTGAGAGATCGCAGATAGCAGTTCCGATATTACAAGAATATCCGACATTGGATGAGTTCAACAAAATTATAGATTTCCCTGAAGAGAATGATGAAGACCGGCGTGATAAAGCTTTGTTATGTTTCTTATTGTTGACGGCGGGCAGGATAAGTGCTGTATGTAGTGCGAATATAGGTTCGTTTAAACTTGATAAGCTTGATTTTATACAAAACCCTGCTAAAGGTATAAAAACTAAGTTTTCTAAGTATATAGATTGTACACTGTTCCGTTTTGAACCTAAATGTGAAAAAATAATTTGTGATTGGATTCGTTATCTAACTGATGAGAAAGGTTTTACTTCTGAATGCCCAATATTTCCAAAAATGACACCACAAGCGGGAAATTCAGCACAATATGAATTATCAAAAGAGTTTTATAATAGTGTTAATGGTATAAGCAGAATTATAAAACGCCGTTGTAATGCCGCAGGTGTTGAATATTACTCTGTACATAAATTTCGGCATTTAGCTGTAGATACCGCAATACAATTATCTAAGAATGGGAGAGAAATAAAAGCGATTTCACAAAATATTGGTCACGCAAGTCTTACAACTATGTTAAAACATTATGCTAATATGCGACCTGATGAGTATAAAGACGTTATAAAGACATTGGTTTTTAAAGATTATGAAACCCGTAAGGTTTGTGACCTCACTACAGAAGAATTATCAAATATTCTTAATGAGCGGATAAAACGTAACGGTAAAGCATTTTAGAAAAAGTTACAAATCATTCTTTGTTTGGGAGGATTATATAGGCGAGGCACAAAATCTAGTCGAGACAATACAACATTGGTATTTGATGTATCCTCCGTATAAATTTGCACAATCCTTTGTAGAACACGTAATCTCTAAGATTGCGGAGGGAAGAAAAGTCTGTACCTTGAAAGTTCTATTTCTTGAAAGCCAATCCAGAAATAAACTGTTTACTCAACACCAGCCTCGTATAATATATAATTCAAGCTCACGTATAAATTTACGAAAAACGGAGATTTTGAAACTTACAACAGTAGTGCCATTGCGTATGCGTGGTTTGTATTGGTTAAGGGGTATAAAGGTGCAACAGTTATAAACTGGATAAATTAAGCTCTATATTTTACAAAATGACAGGTCTATATTTTACATTTTGCCAGGCTTACAAAATAGCCTCATATTTGTCATTTAACCTGTATTTTCTTTTTCTTCCTTCTCCTTCTGCAATAATAAATCCTGCTTCTGTCCATTCTAAAGCAAGCAATCTTGCAGTACGAGGTGCAAATTTAAAGAAGTCTGCAATCTCTTTTGCTGTAACATACTTTTGTGTTTCAAACAAATTAAGTATTTGTCTTTGTTTAGAGTCAAGCTCCCTTAATACTTTAACTTCATCCTTAGAACTTTCATTGTCTTTAGCCTTTTTATAGACTGATTTAAATGCAACTGCCATGCCTTCAACAAAGTATTCTACCCACTTTGTAATATCCGCTTCAGCACGCCCCATATAGTAGTTATGGGAATTGCCGATAGTTATTGCGTCATAATATCCCTGCAAATCCTTTGCATAATATTCTTCCAGAGAGTAAATACCTTTAAGGTCATATCCTTCTTTATGCAGAGCAAGGGTTGTTAAAAGTCTTGCCGTTCTTCCGTTACCGTCAAAATAAGGGTGTATTGTTACAAACTGGTAGTGAATAATCCCTGCTTTTATCGGTATAGGAATATCATTAGTATTATTAATCCATTTAACAAATTCTTTCATTAACTCAGGGACGTCATTTGCTTCAGGGGGCATATAGACAATATTACCGGTTAATGAGTCAGTAATTACATTTTGTCCTTCTCTATATTCATTAGGTTTTACTTTTGTGCTTCCACCTCCGGTTACATAGGCATGGATAAGTTTAATATTATCCTCTGTTATAGGTGATTTGTTCTTAGCAAGTTTTTCAATATAATCAAGTGCTGCATAATAACCTCTAATTTCCTTTTCATCACGTATTCTTCCTGTATTAGAAATAACCTTATTTTTCTTAATGACCTCAAAAACTTCTTCACTGGAAAGTCTGTTTCCTTCAATTTGGGTCGAATAGTGAATAGTTGCAATTTTAGCGGTTTCTCTTAATGAGCTTAAAAGTTTAGGATTAATCGGCAGAGTTTTAATTCCTTCTTTAACCCGTTCAATTTCAAGAAGGTTATTTGCAATAGAATTGGTGATTGAGTATTTGGGATTAAACTTTGCCATATATTTACCGTATTATTGCCACTATTTTGCCACATCCTTGCCGGATTGTCAAGCCATAATGATATGATAATTAAAGTAATTACAACCAATGTGAATTTAGAATATAGCACTAGAGTTATCAAATCTATTGAGGCAAAAATTACAGAAGTTAAAGACATTATGAACAAAGCAAAATTGAAAGCAGACTTAATTCATTGATTGCAGTATGCAAAAAATTCAAAGAGATAATTTGGTGCCAAATTTATGCCAAAAGGTTATAAAAGATTATCAAAAATGAACATTGAAAAAAGGGGAGGGTGAAACCATGAAATATAGATACAGCATGTTTTATCAAGATTTATATAAGAGTATAAAAATATTTGCGTTTAGCCTTCTAAGCGGTAGGTCATGCGTTCGAATCGCATCTCGGGTAAATAAGACAGGATAAGAATAACTTATCCTGTCTTATTTGTTATGGATAGCGATGAGAAAAGCCTTTTGCGTTCGAGCGGATTTCCGGACTGACGACACGAGCGCAGGCGAGTTAGTCTGGATAGCGAGAATATTGAGCCTGCTAAGCTGTCAGGCTTAAAGGCGAAACTATTCGAGCGTGGAGGAAATCCAAGACAATCGCATCTCGGGTATTTTTTGCGACAAGATTCAAAATTTATGAAATAAGAGAAAGGTAAGTTATAGTCATAGCTTACCTTTCTGCCTTCTAACTTGCAGTTCGATAG
>CALVEO010000044.1 GCA_944326615.1 Candidatus Gastranaerophilales bacterium
TCGGGATGACACGATTTGAACGTGCGACCCCCTCGTCCCAAGCGAGGTGCGCTACCAAGCTGCGCCACATCCCGAAAGAGGTAATTACTGTATAAAAGCAATTTTTATTTTAGAATAAATATTTTTTTTCGTCAAGAGCTTTTGACAAGAACTTATATTAGTTTAAGCTATGTCCCTTATTTTATCTTTTATTTTCAAGCATACTTTGTTTTGCGGCAACACCAAGTCCGATGCCGGCTATTACATAGGTAAGCCATGCAAAGAAGTAATTTCTTTTCAACGGAGAAAGATTTACGGATTTGCCAAGAGTATTTCTTGCAGCTTTTACGCCTCTTATTGAGGCTAAGCCTTCTTCTGCAATTGTCGGTAAAAAGGCTGCAAATCCTATAATGCCTGCATTTTTCTCCACAAAATTTGGCTTGTTATCATCGCGCCTGAAAAGTCCGTTTAGCAATAAAAGTGCAGTCGGGACAGCAGATACGTAACCTCGTGATTTTTGAAGAAATCTTAAAAATTTACCTTTGTGAGCGTTTATTGCATGCCCAAGTTCATGCAAAATCAGAGACGGTTTATTTTTCGGCGCAACTGCAAGTTTTAATTGGTCAGTATAAAATGCATTTTCGCCTTTTGCAACCGGAATAAGCTCTCTTTGCAGTGATGTGGGATAATTTTTTATATTATTGCCGTCAATAAAATCAACAGTTACGTTAAGGTTATTTTTACGAACCATGTTTTCTGCTGTTTTTTTGACGTTTGCTTCCGTTGTGAACTCTTTACCGCACATAAGTTTATTCCCGCACCACTGTGAAGCTTTTTGCAAAAATATTGCAAATGCCTGCAGCATACCTGCTGCTAAAATCGTTTTTTCAGGATTTTGCGGTTCATAATTCGTCGGCTCAGGGCGCGTGAAAGTATTATTATTTGAAGGCAAATAATTATATTGATTTCCGTAATTAAAATTTATACTACCTAGTCCACTCACATATTTATTAAAACATGTAATTCAAAAAAATTGCTATAAATTTTAATATTTATTCATCAATCTTATCAAACATATCTTTACCTGCTCCGCATAGCGGACAGGTCCAATCATCAGGCAGTTCGTTAAATTTTTTGCCTTCTTTTTCTTCATCGTAAATCCACTGGCAAACTGAACATTTATATTTCATTTTTTCTCCTTTTGTGTTATAATTCTCTGTATGAAACATATATTTGAAACAAGAGTTTATTATTCTGATACTGATGCTTATGGTGTTGTCTGGCATGGAGCATATTTAAGGTGGCTTGAAAAAGGTCGTGTTGATTTATGTAATATGCTCGGAATTGATCTTGTAACAATGAAGAATATGGATGTTCTGCTCCCTGTTACTAATATGAATGTCAGATACAAAGCATCTGCAAAACTTGATGATACTGTTATTATTGAAACATGGATTGAAAAATTCAATAGCCTGTCGGTTACTTTTAAACAGGTTATAAAATCAAAAAATTCTGGCAAGATTTTTATAGAAGCTTTGTTTGACGTTGTTGCAATAAACAATGACGGTAAACTTTACAGAAGAATGCCTGATGAACTTTTAAAAAATTTCGAAACTTCACTTGAAAAAGAGGACGATAAATGTCCGGTGTGCGTTTAAATAAGTATATTGCATCTTCAGGGCTTTGTTCTCGCAGAAAAGCTGATGAACTTATTCAGGCCGGAAAAGTAAGTGTAAACGGTAAAACCGTAACCGAACTCGGGTTTATTGTGTTGCCGAAGGACAAAGTTTTCGTTGATAAAAAACTCGTTACACCTGCAAAATATAAATATTACAGATTTTTCAAACCCGCAGGCTATATAACAACTAGAGAAGATGATCAAGGCAGAAAAACAATTTATGATTTGCTGCCGGAAGAATTATTCAGTCTCAAACCTGTCGGGCGTTTGGATAAAGATTCTACAGGCCTTTTAATTCTTACAAATGACGGGGATTTAATCAATGCTCTTACTCATCCGTCTGTAAAGGTTCCGAAGGTTTATCTTGTTACAATTAATTCTTCAATACACAGACATGAACTTGAGCGGCTTGCAAACGGAATTGAGCTGGAACCAGGTAAAATCGCTTATGCGGATATAGAAGTTTTAGAAATGGACAGTTCACATACTGAAATGCGGATTACGCTCTATCAGGGAATGAACAGACAGATTCGGAAAATGTTTAAAGCTGTCGGATATGAGGTTAAAACATTGAAACGTATTCAGCATGCAACATTGACTCTTGACGGGTTAAAACGAGGGGAATTTAAGCCTATAAAACCTATTCAAATAAGAGAATTGAAAAATTTTTTAAACAGGATATCAAAACAGTGAAAAGAATAGCAATCTGCGGTAATATTGCATCCGGAAAAACAACAGTTCAAAAATTTCTTGAAGAAAAAGGATACAAAGTTCTTGATACAGATGAAGTGTCGCATAACCTTTTGACTGTAAAAAATAAAGAGCTCTTTGATGCTTTCAAAGATTATGATGTGTTTGACAACGGAGAGTTTTCAAGATACAAAGTCGGACAGCTTATTTTTTCTAATAACAATGCAAGACAAAAGATATCTTCTATTATGCACCCGCAGATTGCCGATGAAATAACGAAATTTTTTGAAGAAAACAAATCCGAAGATTTTCTTTTTGTCGGAATACCTCTTTTGTTTGAGGCAGGTATGGAATATTTGTTTGACAAAATTATTTTTGTTTATGCAGATGATAATATACGGCTAGCAAGACTTTTAAAACGTAACAATTATACATTGGAACACGCTAAAGCTCGTATGTTTTCCCAGGTATCGCAGGATGAAAAAATTAAAAAATGCGATTATGTTATAAATAATAACGGATGTTTAGATGAACTAAATACTCAAATTATCAGGCTAATTGGACAAATCCGCTGATTTTACTGTTATTTGCCGAATAATTTCTGTAAGCAACCTTATTTGACGTGTTTCCTTCAATAGTCTGGAAGGAGCCGTCGGCGTTTACTTTTGTTACTATGCCTGTATGTGATGTACCGTTTTTGAATATAACAACGTCTCCTGGTTTTACATTTTGGGCAATAAGCGCTGATTTATTTGAAGCGCCGGATGTATTGAGGTAACAGTTATTATTTTTCCCCCATTGTCTCAGACCTTCAACGCTTGATGAACCAAATCCAGATGGAATTTTTTTGCCGTTTTCTCTATATGCTTCTTTTACAACATGGGTTACAAAATCCGCGCACCATGCCTGATTGCTTCCACCTGTAAATACTTTAAATGAGCCGTCGCTTTCTTTAAATCCAAGATACTGTTTTGCTGTAGATACAATATCTTTTCCCATATTGCCGGTCATTCTTACGGAAGAAAAATTATTTGAGTAATTAAATCCGTAATTACCTGATGTATTTTTATTAAACAAGGTGCTGTATAATTGCATTATACTGTTTGGAGAGGAAGAAGGCATTGTAAAATTAAGATTAGGAGTGAATATATTTGGCATTGATGTCATCGAAATATTCGGCATAACAGGCATTGTAAAGTTAGAAAAATCAAACATATTATTTTGCGGCATAAAACTATTAAGCCGCTGCATAATATACCTGTTGTCTTTTTTGAGATTAACTAAACCCAATATATTATCCTCTTAATTTTTCCTCTATAAATATAAAAGTATTTTATTTAGTAAAAATTGCTTATATTGTAAAGAAATCTAAATAGGAATAAATGTGTATGCTCTATCGGATTGCGGAATAGCTTCAATTATATCACTGCATCCTCTGCCATCACCAAGTGATACAAGAACATGACCGTCTTTGCCTATCTGGCGCTGATTACCGTCTTCATCAATAAATTTGTCATAGGCATCGTAAACTATGATGCTCCCTGCAGGAAGCGAGGTCAGTTCAGAGCCTTTCAATTTAACTTCTTTAAAATTTTGATTTGCCCGGAGAATATATTTGCAGTATTCTCCATTTCCCTTTATATATGGTCCAAGGCCGCTTTTTACAATTGCATTTTTTACATATCTTGCACATAGAGGGTTTTTAGGATCTCTATTCGTCGGCAGACCTTCAACTACATTTTCTGCAAGCAATTCTCCCTTGGATTTGTTATATTTTACTCCATATATAAGATTTTTTGTTTCAATTTTTTTATTTTCTGTCTTTAAATTTGACTCTCTTTTCTCAGAAACTTCAGTCTTCTGTGAAGATATTAGAGCCAGTCTGTTTTCAAGATTATCAACGGATGGCTTTTTTTCATGAAATATTGAAATGTTATTGCCTGGCATAATAAAATACGGATTAGTATAATTCATACGCATTATATTGTTAAATGGGGTAAAATTGTTAAAAGGCATATAGTTAAAATTCATGAATGGCATAAAAAAATTCATGAACGGATTGTTAAAACCGTAGATACAGTTAAACCACATAATTTTCCCCTTTTTACCTTTATTTATATAAAGGATTTTTGGCAGGAAAAATTGCTTATCGTGTAAATAATTGTAAAATTTTTCAAAGAAATTTCTTTCTGTGCCGATATATATACCGAGGTTAGTTATGTTTGATAATATCACTATTTTTTATAAAGATGCTGAAATGCATATAAATAAATTCAATGCAGAACAAGCTGTTAAACTTTTGAAAAAGCGTATCACAGACGGTCAGGCTACTGCTCAAAACTATGCATTTCTTGCCGGGGCGTATTTTGAAAAAAATGATAATAAAAAAGCTTTAAAGTATGCATTAATGTCTAAAAAACTTGATCCGGATTATTACTATGCTGATGTTCTTTTGATTGAAATATATATTAATGATGAAAAATATTTTAAGGCAGAAAGGTATTTGAACGAACTTTTAGAAAAAGCTCCTGAAGATTATTATATTGCGGATTTTTTGGCAGCAGAAGTTTATAAAGTGCAAAATAACGATGGAAGCAAACAAAAACTTATAGACAAATATTGCGAAAAAATACTTAACTATGAAGAAGACGGATCTAATTGGTTAATAATAGCAAAAGGTTGTGCATATTTATGGAAAGGAGAAATCAAACATGCTTTATATCTGTATTTAAAGACATTAAAAGATATCAGATATTTATTTGATTTGATATGGATAGCAAATTTTTTGTCGATATTATTTTTATACATTTTTGAATTATTAAAGGTATGGCCTTCTTATAATCTGTGTACAAATTTAAGTTTAATATTTTATCCCAGAGATGAAAGGTATTATCGGCTTGCTGACCCTCAAAGCAATGTCTTGCCGCCCGAAAAATTATTGAAATATATAGAAAAAGCAATTAAGATTAAACCGAAGCCATTATACTTTATGCGTATGGCTAATATAAAGTCTATATTAGGTGAAAGCGAAGAGGCAGTTGAAATTTATAAATATGTGCTAAAAGAAGACGATAGTTTTGTGGAATGTTATGATTACATCGCAAGAGAATTTACAGGTATGGAAGATTATTCAAATGCTTTAAAATACATCAATATGGCAATTTTGAATAATTCCGATAATGCGCAGCTATATTATCACAAGGCTATGATTTTGAGTTTAATGTTTAAATTTGATGAAGCACTTGATTTACTCTTAAATTTCAATAAAAGACATCCTGAAGCTGAAAATGAGACTGCATATTTTATTTCATATTGTTATTCTTATTTAGAAGATTATAATAAGGCTCTTTTGTATATAAATAAACACCTTTTAAAAGAAAAAACTTTTGATATTTATAAGTATAAAATGAATATTTTATTAGATCTTGAAAGGTATGAAGAAGCGATTGCATCAGGTAAGAAGGCTCTGGAATTTCAAGAAAATGAATTCATATATTATAAACTGGCTATATGTTACGGCCGGTTAGAAGATTATTCAAATGCCCTTGTGTGTATAAATAAATCAATTCTTCTCGGAGGTGCAGACAAGTACAGCTATAGTGTTAAATCAGAAATTTTAAGTGCTCTCGGACGAAGCAAAGAAGCTGAAAAGGCTTACAAAAAAGCCGTTGAACTAGGATATAATAATGTTAAAACATGATAATACCTGCTTCAGCTTTGCCCAGATCAACCATATCAAATGGCTTTTCAATATCCTCCGTTGTTTCATAATCAGACGCTGTTAATTCAAATATTTTATCAATATCGGCATTTCCGCTGAATAAATAAAATTTGTTTACATTCTTCATATACAATCCGAAATTATTTTCTTTTGCAAGTTCTTTTAGAAATTCTTTTTTTATATTATTTTTTGAAAAGCCATCAAATGTAAAATCTTTGACGAGTTTACAGTTTTTTTTCAGTGTTTCCAGCAACACATAAGGTTCTATCCATTTTGTTATTATTTTGTTCATATTAAACCTCTGCCGTATTTTCTTGATTTTTAAACTGCATTTCATATAGATATCTGTATTTGCCGTTTTCAATATGCATTAATTCGTCATGTGTCCCGAGTTCTGCCAGTTCTCCGTCATTTATAACTGCAATCCTGTCTGCATTTTTTATAGTTGTTAATCTGTGGGCAATTACAAATACTGTTTTGTTCTTAATTAAGTTATCAAGCGCCTTTTGTACAATTGCTTCGGATTTGTTATCAAGAGCTGATGTTGCTTCATCTAAAATTACAATAGGTGCATCTTTAAGCATTGCCCTTGCTATAGCCACACGCTGTCTTTGCCCGCCTGAAAGCATTGTCCCGCGTTCTCCGACTAATGTATCCAGCCCGTTTTCAAGTGTATGGGCGAATTCATCTAAATGAGCCATTGCAACGACCTGTTCTATCTGCTCATCTGTCGCATTTTCATTACCCATTAAAATATTATCTTTAATTGTTCCGGAAAACAGAAAATTATCCTGAAACACAAAGGAAATATTATTTCTTAAACTTTCGAGGCTGAATTTTTTGATATCAATACCGTCAAATTCAATTACTCCTGATTTTACATCATAAAATCTTGGCAAAAGGCTTACGACAGTACTTTTGCCGCCTCCGGAATTTCCGACAAGTGCTATTGTTTCGCCTTTATTTACATGGAGCGAAAAATTTTTCAATACAGGAGTGTCTTTTTCATATTCAAACCATACATTTTTGAAATCTATAGAATTATTTAATCCTTTTAATTCAACAGGATTTTCCGGAGATTTAATTCTCGGCTGTAAATCAAATAATTCAAATACTCTGCTCATTGCAACGAATACATTTTGAAGATTTGTCAGAGTGTTGCCCAGAGTCTTTGTTGGTTTGTATAATAAAAGTAAAGATGTAACAAATGATGCAAAACTTCCTGCTGTCATCTGCCCTGACAAAATAAGATGGTTTCCGTAAGCCATAACAAGCGCAATACCGATTGAGCACACAAAGTACATAATAGGAGACATCCAGCCCACACGTTTTGTAAGAGACATTGCAAGATGGAACTGTTCCAGTATTTGGCTATCAAATTTCTCATTTTGATCTTTCTGCAGGTTATAAGCAGTCATGATTTTGTTTCCGGCAAATGTTTCGTTGAAATTTGTTGTCATATTTCCGCCGACAACCATTGTTGCGTTAGATACTTTTTTAATTCTTTTACGGATAAGAGTAACAGGTGTAATTGCAATTGCCATAATTGTAACACCGATAATTGCAAGCTTCCAGGAATTATATAAAAGCACGCCTACAAGTCCGATAAGCCCGAAAAATGTTGCTATGAAAGATTTGAGCATATCTATGATATTTCTTGATGCGGTATCAGGGTCAGATAAAAATCTTGTCAGCACTATGCCTGAAGAATTTATGTCAAAAAACTGTGGGTCCATTGAGGTAAGTTTTTTAAATAAATCTTTTTTCAATGACATGGAAATTTTTTGTCCTGTCCAATCAGTCAAATAATTGCTTAAGTATTTTAATATTCCTTGAAACAGGGCAAATGCTACTATGCCAAATGGGATTATAGCGGCAAGAAAAGCCTGGGAATGAACGGTTATACCTAAAAATGACCATGTATGTTCAGGATTTCCGTTTACAACAAAGTCAAGATAAGGTTTAAGTGATAGTGCTACAACACCGTCAAGCAGCCCTAAAGGAATTGCTATAATAAGGTTCAAAATAGCGCGCGGCAGAACAGGTTTTATATAAGGAAAAATTTTCCCTAGTAAATATTTGTAATTAAAAGCATCTTTTGATGATGTTTCTTGTAGTCTATATTCCATGCATTCCCTCTTTTATTAAAATATAATTATATATAGTATTATCACATAAAAATACTTTTTGTGTTATTATTAAGCTATATTGTAACAGAATAGCCAAAAGGAGAAGAGATGAAAATTTGTGTAATCGGAACAGGTTATGTCGGGTTAGTTGCAGGAACATGTCTTGCTGATATGGGAAATGATGTAATTTGTGTTGATAACGATCTTGAGAAGTTAAAAAAATTACATGAAGGCATAGTTCCGATTTATGAACCAGGATTAGAAGAACTTATAAAGGCTAATGTTACAGAAGGAAGATTAAAATTTTCATCTGATTTGGATAGTGCTGTTAAAGAGTCGCTTGTATGCTTTATTGCAGTAGGAACTCCGCAGAGTGAAGACGGTTCTGCAGATATGCGCTATGTTATGACTGTAGCTGAAAGTATCGGAAAAGCTATTAACGGGTATAAGGTCATTGTTGATAAATCGACAGTGCCTGTCGGAACTGCTGATAAGGTCGCAGAAACTATAAGAAAATATTATAGCGGTGAATTTGATGTTGTATCTAATCCTGAATTTCTGAAGCAAGGTGCAGCAGTAGATGATTTTTTAAAGCCTGACAGAGTTGTTATAGGTTCAAATTCGCCTAAAGCAACAGCAATTATGCAGGAAGTTTATGCTCCGTTTTTCAGAACTGCAAGCAGATTTGTAATAATGGATGTAAAATCAGCAGAAATGACAAAATATGCTGCAAATTCTTTTCTTGCAATAAAAATATCTTATGCAAATGAAATTGCAAATATTTGTGAAGCTGTTGGTGCTGATGCAGAAATGGTGCGTATTGGCATGTGTTCTGATAAACGTATAGGTTCACAGTTTCTGTTTCCCGGATTAGGCTATGGCGGAAGCTGTTTCCCGAAAGATGTTAAGGCACTTTTGAAAACCGCAAAAGATAATAACTGCGGTTACAGGCTTATTGAGGCTGCTGATGAAGTTAATAAAGAGCAAAGAGTTATTTTTATTAATAAAATTTTGTCACGTTTTGGTATGAATCTCGCTAATAAAACATTTGCGGTTTGGGGGTTAACATTTAAACCAAAAACTAATGATATGAGAATGTCGCCTTCTATTACCATAATTAATGCGTTATTGGAATTTGGCGCAAAGATTAAGGCATTTGATCCTAAAGGCTTTGAGCAGGCAAAAAATATATGGGGCGATAAAATTATTTATGCCAAAAATGCTTATGATGCACTAGACGGTGCCGATTGTCTTCTGCTTTTGACAGAATGGAATGAATTCAGACGTCCTGATTTTGACAAAATGAAAGCTTTGCTTAACGCGCCAGTTATATTTGACGGCAGAAATCAGTATGATTCAGAACGGCTTAAACAACGCGGGTTTGAATATCACTGTGTTGGCAAAAGAAACTAGTGTATAAAAAAAATTAGATTTATATCGTGCAAAAGGCATGGGCTAATAAATTGTAAGATTCCGAAACAAGTTCTCAATGACATTATGACTGTTTTTGACAATATCTGGTGTCCGGTATAAGTCCAAAAAATTTAGATTTCGGATAAATCGTTAAAGGCTTTCAGTTTATTTTCTTCAATGTTGTGTCCGCCTTCTTCTAATACAATAAATTCTTTTAAATTTCGGGCTTTTTTGGTAAGTTCTTCAGTTGATTTCAGCGGAACAATTTTATCATTAGCTGATTGTATAATATATATAGGAGATTTAATTCTATTTATCTTTGCTTTTGTTTTAAAAATATTGTCAAGATGTTTTAGAATAAAGGGGAATTTTTTTATTCCGTATTTTATCCAGTATGGTAATTTTACTGTTGATCTCATTGTAAGTGTTTCTATTTCATTTCTTAGTGAATTGAAAGGTGATATTAATATTAAAAATTTTAAATCTTTGTTTTTTGCCGCAGTTTCAATTGCAGGAAAACTTCCCATACTAAATCCAATAACGCCTGTATTCTGGGGAGTTACTCCTTTATTATTCAGGTATTCAAGTACTGATTTTGTTTTATTTTTAATATCATTATTTGATAATCCCGGTTTGTTGAAAGATATATATTCAGGCGCAAAAACTCCATAACCTTTTTCTATAACTTTTTTGTATATTTCCTGATTTGTCGAGATATTTTGGCCTAAACCATGGTAGAATATAATATATTTTTTTGAATTATAAGGGTTGATTTCCCAAAAGGGGATTTTTTGTTTCCCGTTTGTAATATTACCGGTTTTTAAATATGGTTTTAGAGAGTCCTCAACCGGGAACCATCTGTTTTTTGATATATATGTAAACCTGTCAAGTACTTTGTTCATATAAAAATTTAAGGGTGATATTCTACGATTCAGCCCTTGAAAATTTATGTTTTGGGTGTTTTGAATATTGTAATAATTTTTAGAATTATAATTATTATTTATAGGGTAAATCATTTGTAGAATTTCCTTAAAATTATAAAAGACACTTTTTAAAAGTGTCTTAAAAAATATATAAATGCATGAAGAGACTCTCTTGTATCGTAGGCGAGCATCACGAGCCTTACGAGGATGCCCTTTAGGGTAGCACTCCGTATGTTACGACTTACAGGAGTAACATACCAGTTTGAGTCTCTACAAATTATTTTATTCAATTGTCAAAAATAAATGGGCATGAAGAGACTCGAACTCCCACGCGTTAGCACTAGTTCCTAAGACTAGCGTGTCTACCATTCCACCACATGCCCATATTAAATTGTCAGTCTTTCAAAACTCACGCGCATCCACGCGTAAAAATAATTTAACCGGAACAAGCTGTATTGTCAATAGTTATATTCTTATATTTAAGTTTTTTGAGTTTTCAAGCATTAAATTAAATGCAATTTTCATATTTTGGTGAAGGTGAACGGCTCCGCATTTTTCTGCTACATTTAAAAGTCTGCCGCTGATTTCTTTATATTCAGCTATTTGCTGGGGTGTTCTGGGCACATTATTAACTTTTTCTGATAATGATAAAAGTTTTTTGTCTTTCAAAATAGCTTTATTGAATAATTCTGTTTCTTTTAATATTTGTTTTTCTATAGATGCTAAAGAATCAGCCTGATTCATAAATGAATCAAATGCTTTATTCCCTCCACGTTCGATATGTGCAAAAGGAGCAGCTTTTTTCTGAATTCTCCGCTCTATAAATCTTTGTTTGAGCGAAACGGGGTATTTTTGTATTTTCATTATAATATTTCCTTAAACGCTTTATTTTAATTTCTCGGGGTGTGCTGAGTTCGATAATATTATTTCATAATATTCGTTTTTGTCAATATTAACCCCCATATTTTTAGGGTCGGCAAATTTTTTCTTTTTGCATTTATTTAATAATTTTTTGTAATCGCCTGCCATAGTTTTATTATATTACAAAATTTTAAAAACTGCTTGAAATTTTTCTGCCTTTGTTTTACTATATTTTTACGTGCGTCGATGTATTTGTGGAGCATCGATTAAGGAATTTGATAAGTACGAAATATAAAGTTATAAAGGAATTGTGAAATGAACCCTATTATTGATGAATTGGAAAAATCTTATTTAAGAGACAATCTTCCTGAAACAAATCCGGGTGATACTGTTAAGGTATTTGTAAGAATTGTAGAAGGAAACAAAGAAAGAATACAGGCATTTGAAGGTACTGTTATTAAGCAGCATGGTTCAGGCATTAATAAAACTATTACCGTTAGAAAAGTTTTTCAGGGTGTCGGCGTTGAACGTGTATTCTTGCTCAATTCTCCGAGAATTGATAAGATTACTGTTTTAAGAAAAGGTGATGTAAGACGTTCAAAACTTTACTACTTAAGAGAACGTTCAGGCAAAGCAACACGCATCAAGGAAAAAATTGAAAAAAGATAAGCTTCATATTCACTGGTATCCGGGACATATTGCGAAAGCTGAAAAAAAACTTAAGGAACAGCTTTCTTTAGTGGATGCCGTAATTGAAGTGATTGATGCTAGATTGCCTATATCAAGCAGTTATGACAATATTACGGGGCTTTTAAATGACAAGCCCCGTTTATTATTGCTAAATAAAGCTGATCTTGTTAATGCAGAAGAATTAAACAAATTTGTTAAGATTTTAGAGGAAAAATCGGGTTTCCCTGTTTTAAAATCAGATGCTAAAAATTCAAAAGATTTAAATTTGATAGTTAAAAAAGCTGTAGAACTTTCAGAACCGCGTATTCAGGCTTTGATGAAAAAAGGACTTCTTCGCAGACCTGCAAGGGTTATGGTTGTAGGAATGCCGAATGTCGGTAAATCAAGTATTATAAATAAATTAACTAAATCTTCAAAGACAAAAATTGGAGCAAAAGCCGGTGTAACACGTCAGCAGCAGTGGGTAAGAATTAATCCTAAGCTTGATTTGCTTGATACACCGGGTATTATTCCTATGAAGCAGGAAGATCAGGCAAGAGCAAAAAAGCTGGCTTTTGTTAATGCAGTATCTGAAAATGCTTATTCAAATGAAATAGTTGCAAAAGAACTGCTTATACTGTTGAATGAAAAATATCCGCAAATTGTAAAAGATTTCTATAAGGTAGACGAGCTTTCGCTTGATAGTATTGCAAAATCTCGAAATTGGATTGTTTCAGGAAGCAAGCCTGATATTGAGCGAACTGCAGTTTATGTCTTGAGAGATTTTAGGGAAGGCAGAATAGGTAAATTTATTCTGGATGAAATATAATGGATGAATATAACAGATTTGGACATGACGCCTCGGAAGATGCTGAGCAGATTGAAAAAAATAATACTAAAACAAAAAAACGTCTGAAAACAAATTTGACTGTTGATTCAAGGGTTATTCAGCTTTTTACGTTTGATTTAAATCAAAAGCGCATAGTTATCGGAACAGATGAGGCAGGCAGGGGCTGCGGTGCAGGCGGAGTTTTTGCAAGCGCTGTATGTTTTAACCACCGTTCAAAAGAACTTATTGAAAAGCTTGTTGATTTGAATGATAGTAAAAAACTTTCGTCTAAAAAACGTGAGGAACTTTACGATATTATTAAAGAAAATTCTGTTAACTCTACTGTCTGCATAGAAGTCGATGAAATTGAAAGGATAAATATTCTAAATGCTTCATTAAAAGCAATGCGTCTTGCAATCGAAGATGTAATAAATCAGCTTTATCCTGTACCTGCCGGCAATGATAAATTTGTTGCCAGAAATATGCTTGCAAGAAGCGAACTTATGATACTTATTGACGGTAATAAGCGTATCTGGGATTTTGATTATTCTCAGAGATATGTTGTTAAAGGGGACAGCCGTTCTGCATCAATTGCGGCTGCAAGTATATTAGCAAAAGTAAGCCGCGACAGATATATGCTAAAGCTAGATGAAGAGTTTCCTGAATACAACTGGAGAGAAAATGCAGGGTATTTAACAAAAGAACACATGGCTTTGATAGATAAATACGGCCTGTGCAAATACCACAGACCATCTTATCTCCAAAAACATTTTGCAAAGCAAGAGCAGCTCACTCTGTTTTAGAGCCTATACGGATAGTCGGATTTGAATTCCCAGTTATCATATTCTAAAAGTCCTACACAATATCTGGGATCTGATTTGCAATTAGATAACCTTTGTGTCCTTGTTGTTGAAGCTGCTTGTGCATAAACGCTAAATGATAAATTTTTATTTGCGTTAAATTGATATCCTGCAGGACAAATTACAAATCGGTATCTGTCTCTGCCCTCTTTATTCGGATATTTATCGCCATTGTAATCAAAAATAAAATCAATACAGTTTCCGTTTCGCATAAGGAATGAACTTCCATCATTCATCATAACCTTAAAAAGGTTTGTATCTTCATCTTTTTCTGTTTTTAAATATTTAAGATAGTTTTTCAAATATGTATTAAAATAAATTTCGGTATTCACAGCGTCTGCGTCATCATAAAGCCCTGTATCAGGATCTTTGGCTATGTTATCAGCTTTTGTCCATTGTTTTGCAGGACCGTTGTCATTTTCAGAAAGTAGTATTGCCTGAGACATTGTGCTGTAGAATTTTTTCAATCTCGCAGTCGCTTCGGATTTTTTATGATTTTGAATTAAAACAGGCATAGTCATTGCAGCTACCACACCTATAATTCCTAAGGTAATCAAGACCTCTGCCAAAGTGAATGCAGCTCGACGAATTTTGTCAAAGTGGGCTACGTGCGTAGCACCTTCAGCGAGAGTGAACGCGGCTTGTTTTTTTAGTGAAGAGTGAAGAGTGAAACGTGAAGCGCGTTTTTCTGCTTCCCTCCCCTGGGGTAGGGATTGAGGGAGAGGGTAACAATCAGAAGACCGGAAGGTCAGATGGCAGGAAGGCAGGCTGAATAAAGAAGTTATTTTAGTGCGCAGCACAGATAATAGCTTGACATCCTGACATCCAATAACACCCTCACCCGCATCTCTAAAGACTCGCAAGCTCGTCAAGAGCTGCTCCCTCTCACAAAGAGAGAGGGGCAGCGTAGCCGCTGCACCCGCCACCTGTGTTTTGCATGAATTTGTTCTGTTATTGTAAGAAAGCGTAGCCGCTGCACCCGCCACCTGTGTTTTGCATGAATTTGTTCTGTTATTGTAAGAAAGCGTGCCGCTCCACCCGACACATTGAGTGTTGCATGAACTTTGCTTGTCATTTCGTGAGGATGTAGCCGTTCCATCCCCATAGTGAATTTTAAAACTTTCAGTATTACCACCTAATTTTTGAATAACAAACTTCTGAAACA
>CALVEO010000045.1 GCA_944326615.1 Candidatus Gastranaerophilales bacterium
GGCGATTAGCGCAGTTGGTAGCGCATCACATTGACGTTGTGAGGGTCACGTGTTCGAGTCACGTATCGCCCAGTTATTTTTAACACTAGGTGTCTTGTCTGATGCTTATAATGCATTTAATATTTAAGAATATAATAGTTATGAAGTAAGCAAAAGAACTACACTGGATAGAAGGGGTTAAGCATGCAAAATGTTATTATTACTGAATTAGTGAATAATTTGTCTTTCAGGGCAGAAATTGACAGCCCGCCGGAAATCAAACAGAGTTTTACAACTGTTTATGTAGAAGAAAAGCAGGTTAAAAGACCTACTGTTGCTTTAGCAAACGGAGAAATTTCTGTTAAACTTAATGAGCCAAATGATAAGATTTCTAATTTTTTAAAAAAATGGCATGCTTCAAAAAAAAGAATAAATTTAATGATTGAAACTAATGAGCATATGTATCTTTTGAAGGATTGTTCTGTGAAAAAGTTTGAAAATGCCGAAAAAGAGTTTTTAATTTATTATAATACCTTTAAAGAAGCTTAAATACTTTTTAAATATTTTTCAATATCTTCTTCACTATTCATTTCGGTTGCTGCAACAAGAATTTTGTCTTTATCAATCTTCAAACCGCCGATAATTCCATTTGCTTTTAATTTAGAAAGGAAATTGTCTGCATCATGAACTTCAATAACAAATTCATTAAAGAATTGTTTGTTGAGTGTCTTTATCCCTTTTTCAGAGAGTTTTTCTGATAATTGATGTGCTCTTTGAGCTGACATATAAGATGCCTGGCGGAAGCCTTTTTCACCCATAACCGTTAAATATAAAGTAGCACAAAGTCCAATTAGAGCCTGATTTGAGCAGATATTGCTCGTTGCTTTTTCTCGTTTGATATGCTGTTCCCTTGTCTGGATAGTCAGGCAGTAAGCAGGATTACCGTCAGCGTCAACAGTTCTTCCTGCAAGACGTCCGGGAATCTGTCGCATAAATTTTTCTTTGCATGCGATAAATCCGGCATGCGGTCCGCCAAAACTCATTGGAATTCCTAATGTTTGAATATCTCCTGCTACAATGTCGGCTTCTGCCGGTGGTTTTAAAATCCCTAAAGACGATATATCAACACATACCACAAGCAGGCACTCAGGCTTTACTATCTCAGTTATTTCACCGTAAAAATCAGGATTTTGGATAAGTACGCAGGCATAATCATTTGTTTCAGCCGGAATTTTGGCAAAAAGATTTATTTCTATTTCGTTTGCCCAGCAGTAAGTTTTAATTACATCAATGTATTCCGGGTTAAGTTTATTTGATACAAGCACTTTATTTTTTTTAGAAATTCTGACAGCCATTAATATAGCTTCTGCGCAGGCACTTGCAGCATCATACATTGTAGCATTTGCAATATCCATATCTGTAAGTCTGCAAATCATTGTCTGGAATTCGTACATAACCTGAAGCGTGCCCTGTGAAATTTCCGGCTGATACGGTGTGTATGCTGTTAAAAACTCAAATCTGTTTGCAACCTGAGAAATACAGGCCGGGATAAATTTGTTATAAGTTCCTGCGCCGAGAAAACTTATATAATCCGTATTATTTTTTTTCGCAATAGATTTTATACGTTTTTGAACTTCCATTTCGCTTAACGGATTTTCAAAGCCGAGTTTTCCCATTCTTGCCTGCTGTGGAATTTGTTTGAATAAATCTTCAACAGTATCCAAATTAATGCTTTCTAGCATTTCACGTTTTGCTTCATCTGTATGTACTAAAAAATTTTTCATATTTTTTTTATTCCAATTCTTCTTTGTAATCTTCGTATTCAAGCAAATCACCCTGTTCGGCTTGAATATCTCCTGTAGCTTCTATTTTAACAAGCCATCCTTTTTCATAGCTGTCTTCGTTTAGAATTTCCGGCGAATTTACTGCATCTTCGTTTATTTTCAAAATTTTCCCGCTTACAGGCATATAAATTTCAGAAGCAGCTTTAACAGATTCCACTGTTGCGAAAGTTTCCCCTTTTTTGAATTCCGCACCTGTTTCCGGTAATTCTAAAAATACAATATCACCGAGCTGTTCTACTGCATAGTCAGTTAATCCTATTGTAAATGTGTTATCTCCATTATCTAATAAGAATTCGTGAGATTTAGAACATAAAATTTTTTCTGTAATACTCATTAATTTCTCCTTTTTGTTATAATTTTATTTTATTTCTTTTTTCAACAAACGGTCTTTTTACAATTTCAGCATCATGTAATTTTTCTCTTATCATAACCTGAACAATGGAGCCTGTACAAATTTCTTTATCATTCTTTACATAAGCAAGTGCAATATTGGCTCCGAGTATTGGAGAAGGTCCTCCGCTTGTGATAATTCCGATTTTTTCTCCGTTTTTGTAAACTTCATATTCGTGACGTGCAATTGCTTTATCAAGCATTTTCAAGCCAACAAGTTTTTTTGAAGTTCCGTTTTTAATCTGTTCCATAATAACATCTTTGCCGTTGTAATCAGCTTGTTTATCTTTTGGAATTGACCAGCTCAAACCAGCTTCAACAGGTGTTGTGTTTTCGTCTAAATCATTTCCGTACAAATGCAGTGCGGCTTCAAGCCTTAATGTATCACGCGCGCCTAGCCCTATTGGTTTTATACCGAATTCAACGCCGTTTTCAAGAATTTTATCCCAGAGGTATTCAGAATGTCTGTTTTCTACAAGAATTTCGTATCCGTCTTCGCCTGTATAGCCTGTGCGGGAAATAAGGACTTTAATTCCTGCAATTTTAGCTGTTTTTATCGTGAATGACTCTTGTTTTGCTGTTAATCCCATTTTTCTCATCAGTGAGTCTGCAAGGGGGCCTTGAACAGCCAGAAGCGAAAATTCATGTGAGCGGTTATCTATTTTTACATCATAATTTTTGCTGTTTCTTACCATCCAGTTTAAATCTTCATCAATTCTTGAGGCATTGCATATTACAAGGTATTCCAGAATACCAAGCTTATATATTATTAAATCATCAATAAGCCCGCCTTTTGTATTAGGAAGCTGGCAGTAAACAGCTTTTTCATAATTTAATTTATCAATATTCTGGGGAACAATTTTGTTAAGAAATTCCATAGCATCTTTCCCTGAAACAAAAACTTCTCCCATGTGCGACACGTCAAATAACCCGACTTTTTCTCTTACTGTTTTATGTTCTTCAATAATAGATGTATATTGAACAGGCATACTCCAGCCTGCAAAATCAACCATTTTAGCTCCGAGCTGAACGTGTTTATCATGTAAAAAAGTTTCTTTAGTCATCAAAATATCCCCCTTCAGGCTTTATTGTCGCATTGAAAGAGGGATATTGTCAATGGTTTATTGAGTTTATTGAAGTGTTAAGAATAATGTGTTATAATATAAAAAATAAGAAAGGAGAGTTTATGAAAAGATTATTACGCAATGTTAATCGGGGGGGGGGCACTCCCAGCTAGCTGAGGGCAGGAAGTCAGGAAACCAAGTCGTTTACAGTAATGTCATTGCGCATTTATTGCGCAATCTGGAATTTGTCCTAAAAAGATCGCGCAACCTGTGCGCGATGACAGGTCTTAATATTCAATTTCTCCCTCTTTTTGAATATGGTGTCATTATATGGCAGGTTTTTATTCGGATGCTAGGATACTATTGCATTAAGGCATCAGTAAGTCAGGTTGTTTACATTAATGTCATTGCGCATTTATTGCGCAATCTGGAATTTGTCCTAAAAAGATCGCGCAACCTGTGCGCGATGACAGGTCTTAATATTCAATTTCTCCCTCTTTTTGAATATGGTGTCATTATATGGCAGGTTTTTATTCGGATGCTAGGATACTATTGCATTAAGGCATCAGTAAGTCAGGTTGTTTACATTAATGTCATTGCGCATTTATTGCGCAATCTAGAATTTGTCTTAAAAAGATCGCGCACCATGTGCGCGATGACAGGTTTTAATATTCTTTCCCTCGCCCCTTGGGGAGAGGGTGTCCGAAGGACAGGAGAGGGGCTTGTTGGATGTCAGGAAGCCCGGAAGGCAAGAGGGCAAGCTGGTTTAGAAGATAGGAAGGTAAGAAGGTATGAGGGTAGGCTATTTACGGTAAAAAGCTTATCTTCCTTTCCTCCTACCCTCTTATCTTCTGATAACCCTCTCCCTCAATCCCTCCCCCAGGGGAGGGAAGCAGAAAAATCCACTTCACATTTCACTCTTCACACTTCACTTAAAAAACGCACCGCGTTTACTCTCACTGAGGGTGCTACGCACATAGTCCACTTTGACGACATTCGTCAAGACGCGTTTAATTTGGTGAAAGGTAATACGCAGGTAGCCACTTCCGACAATATTCGTCGCGCTGCGTTTACGCTCGCGGAGGTTTTGATAACCTTAGGAATTATAGGCGTGGTGGCTGCAATGACGATGCCGTCATTGATTGAGAAACATCAGGAAAAAGTTCTTATTGTCAGTGCAAGAAAGGCGTTTTCAACAATTGTTAATGCAACTAAACTGGCCCAAAGCCAAAATGGAATCATTGGTGATAATACATTTTTATTTGACACTTCTAAAACCAGTGCCGAAGTCGCGCAGGAATATGCTAAATATTTTAACGGAGCTAAGGTGTGTCCCTCAAAAAATTCCGGAGGCTGTACTCAATATTTTTATGACAAAATTAAATATAATACTAGTGGATACAGTTATGGATTTAATGGAAGTAATCCATTAATATTACTATCTGACGGCTCGGTTTTGGCTATTAAACAGTTAGCATCATGTACACAATCGACATTTATCTGTGATGCTACTGACCCTGCTACAGGTGGTTGTACTACTGATAAAGATGGTAATTCTCTCGGGCATTATTCTGACTTGAATTATTGTGCAAATATTATTGTTGATGTAAATGGACCTAAAGCACCTAATCAATTTGGCAGAGATGTTTATTCAGGCAGAGTCTGGCAAAACGGCAAAATTACTTTTGATGACTGGGGACAAACAGGTTCTGTCAGTGCAAGAAATATACTTCAAGGTATTGATAAACTTCAATATACAAGATTTTAAATATATTTATAAATCATAGGTTATCCGGTTTAACCGGATAACCTATCTATATTAAAGTTCTGCAAGTTTTTTATATAATTCAATTTGTTTATCAGATAAATTTTTAGGTATTACGATTTTAATTTTTGCATTGAGATTTCCGTATCCACCGCCTTTTTTCGGCAAGCCAAGGTCTTTCAGCCTTAAAGATTGCCCTGATGAAGTTTTTGGCGGAATTTTAATGCTGATTTTGCCATGCAGTGTTTCAATTTCTTTTTTTGTGCCTAAAACTGCTTCCGGCGGAGTAATCTCTATTTCTTTAGTCAAATCAGAACCGTTAACTTCATATTCTTTATCTTTGATATTAACAATCAGGTACAAATCACCCTTTCTGCCGTAAGAATCGGATTTACCTTCTCCTTTAATTCTGACTTTCTGACCTTCTGTAATGTTAGGCGGAAGTTTTACCTTAATAGATTTTGGCTCTGATTTAAAGCCTGTTCCACCGCATTCACTGCAATAACCTCCGTTGCCGGAGCATTTTGTACAGCGTTCTATTTCATTAAATTTCACACTAATCGGTTTCTGGTCAAAAATATCTTTTACTGTTACATTTAAGTTCATTGTAACATCAAGATTTTCAGCTTTTGGAGCCTGCTGCTGGGCACGTCTTCGTGATGTTCTCTGCTGCTGTGCGGCTCCGCCAAAATCAAAACCGTCGAAATTCATCCCTTGTGTTCTTGCACCGCCGCCCATCATGTCGCCGAATAAAGAGCTGAAAAAGTCTGAAAATCCGCCCAAGTCCTGGCCGTTAAAGCTGAAGCTCTGATAATTTCCGCCCTGACCGCCACCAAAACCGAATTGTTCAAATCCCGGAGGCGGTGTCCAGCTCTGGCCTCCTTGCCAGTTAGAACCTAAGCTGTCATAACGTTCTCTTTTCTGTTTGTCGCCGAGAACCTCGTAGGCTTCATTTATATCTTTAAATTTACTTTCTGCTTCTTTAGTTTTATTTACATCAGGATGATATTTGCGGGCAAGTTTTCTGTAAGCCGATTTAATTTCAGATTCAGTTGCATCGCGTTTTACACCCAGGATATCGTAGTAATCTTTATATTCCATATTCTGTATCTCCTACTATATATGATAATATAAAAAATGTGAAAACCTGAAATAATTAATTATTTTTTAAGTATTAAAAAAGACAGAACACAAGTTCTGTCTTTGCATTTTATCTCTCTTTACAAGAGCGCGTCTTAGAATTGAAGTCCGGCTTCTCTGGCAGCATCAGCTAAAGCAGCTACACGACCATGGTATAAGAAACCTCCGCGGTCAAATACTACACATTCAATGCCTGCTTTTTTAGCTTTTTGCGCAATTGATTCACCCACAACTTTAGCAGCTTCAATATTTCCGCCATGAGCTAATTTTTCTTTTAACTCTTTGTCGTTTGAAGATGCTGATGCAAGAGTTACATGATTTACATCATCAATTAATTGTGCATAAATATGTTTTGTGCTTCTGTAAACTGCCAATCTTGGGAATTCAGCCGTTCCTGACAATTTAACTCTTATAGATTTATGTCTTTTTTGAATTCTTGGTTTTCTGCTTTCTTGTTTAATCATTTTATTTTCCTTTCAATTTACCTGTTTTAGCGGGCTATTCACCCTTCACATGTAATATCTCCATATGTGCGCACAAAGCTTCAATATGGCTTGGAGTTTTTACGCTCCTTCTTTAGCGTTCCGCCCAAAAGTTTATGCAAAACTTAATTGGCGGGTGGAGCGGCTACGCTCCTATTTTTTACCAGCTTTACCGGCTTTACGTCTGATGTGTTCACCTTCGTATCTAACACCTTTTCCTTTGTAAACTTCAGGAGGACGTTTAGATCTGATGAACGCTGCAACATCGCCGACAGTTTGTTTGTTAGAGCCTTTTACTGAAATTTTTGTGTTAGCTTCAACAGAAATAGTAATTCCTTCCGGCGGTTCAACGATTACAGGATGAGAATAACCTAAAGAAAGGTTTAAATTTTTTCCTTCCATATTAGCTCTGTAACCAACACCTTGAATTTCCAATTTCTTTTCAAACTGTTCTTTTACACCATGAACAGCATTGGCAACCAGTGTTCTTGAAAGTCCGTACAAAGCATCAGTTTCTCTTGAATCGCCGACTTTAGAAAGAACAATGTGGTTGTCTTGAATTTTAACTTCAATTTCCGGACGAACATGAACTGTTTCTGTTCCATGAGGTCCTTTAACGATAACGTTATGACCTTCTATTTTAACTTCAACCCCTTGAGGGATTTCGATAGGTTTTTTACCAATACGTGACATTTTAATTTCTCCTTTTAGTATATATTGTGTACTATGTTTAAGCTTTTCTACCAATTGAACTTAAACAAAAATTTTTACCGCCAATATAGTTACAATTTATACAAAACCCTAATTGGCGGATGGAACAGCTACGTTCCCTTTAGCCATTACCTTAAAGTTTTATGCAAAACCTAAGTATCGGATGGAACGGCTACGTTCCTAATAAACGTAGCAGAGAACTTCTCCGCCGATGTTTTCTTTACGGGCTTTTCTGTCTGTTAAAAGTCCTTTACTTGTAGAAACAATAGCAATACCCATTCCGCCTAATACTTTAGGAAGGTTTTTAGCTTTGCTGTAGTTTCTCAAACCGGGCTTAGAAATTCTTTCTAATTTAGTGATGATAGGTTTGTTCTTTTCATCATATTTTAGAGTGATTTCTAAAACTTTAAATTTGCCTTCAGTTTTTTCACAGTAATCAGTAATGTAACCTTCTTCTTTAAGCAATTTAGCTAATTGAACTTTTAATTTAGAAGACGGCATAGAAACTGACGGGTGTGAAACCATGTTAGCGTTTCTGATTCTTGTTAGCATATCTGCTATAGGATCTGTCATTGACATTTAAAATACCTCCGGACTTACCTCCAGTTAAAGGCAGTATCCTTAATTTAACTATTACACCACTTACTGAATTAATTTTGCCTCATAAAGAGGCTTGTTTCAGCAGTCTGGAACTGTAAGTTTAATTTAGCAAAAAAATACTAAATTTTCAAGTATAATTTTAATTTTTATTAACAATATAAAACCAAAAAAGACCGCATTCCTCGGTCCTTTGGTTTTTATTTTTGTATAATTTTAAGTGCCGGTGGAACTCTACACTCATCTTTAGTCATTAGCTTAAAGCTTTATGCAAAACCTGAGTATCAGATGGAACGGCTACGTTCCTACCAGCTTGCTTTTGTAACGCCGGGAAGTAAACCTTCGTGAGCCATTTTTCTTAAACAAATTCTGCAAAGACCGAAATCTCTGTGAAAACCATGAGGTCTTCCGCAGATGCTGCATCTGTTATGAAGTCTTACTGCAGGGTATTTGCCGGCTGCAACAAGTTTTTCGCGTCTAAGTTCTTTGTTTATCATCGCTTTTTTAGCCATGAATTTCTCCTTTTATGTTTAATTTATTGTTATCTTGTTTAACTCCCGAAACAGGTTCGGGATAGTTTTATTATTTTAATCCTTTGAAAGGCATACCGAGTAATTTCAACAATTCGCGTGCTTCATCATCAGTTTCGGCAGTAGTAATTATTGATACGTTCATACCTTTAACTAAATCTACTTCTTCATAAGTGATTTCAGGGAATAATGCCTGTTCTTTCAAACCTAATGTATAGTTGCCGCGTCCGTCAAAACTTTTCGGAGATATACCTCTGAAGTCACGTATACGGGGAAGAACTACACAGATAAGTTTTTGTAAGAAGTCATACATTCTTTCACCGCGCAATGTAACCATTGCACCAACCGGCATTCCTTCTCTTAACTTATAAGATGCGATTGATTTTTTAGCTTTAGTAACTACGCATTTTTGTCCTGCAATTTTAGTTAATTGAGCTTCTATAGCTTCTGCGATTTTTGAATTGTGAGAAGCTTCACCAACACCCATATTCAAAACGATTTTATGAAGTTTTGGGATCTGGTTAATATTTTTATAGCCGTATTTTTCCTTTAACGCAGGAATTACTTCTTCTTGATATTTCGCTTTTAAGTTTCTGGTTTTAGTTGTCATTTTCTTAATTTCCTTAATTCTCTGATACTAAAATTATAACATGGATTATAATTTAGCATCTAATTGTTCACCACATTTTTTACAAACACGAACTTTTTTGCCGTCAACGACTTCGTGTTTGATCCTTGTCGGTTTTTCGCAGGCAGGGCAGATAACCATTACGTTGGAAGCATCAACCGGAGCTTCAATTTTGATTAACCCGCCTTGAATTCCTGCCATAGGCTGAGGCTTTTGAGCTTTGGTAGCCATATTCAATCCTTCAACCGTAACAGTTCCTTCAGCAACGTTAACTTTTTTTATGTTACCTGATTTGCCTTTATCTTTGCCTGCAATAATCATTACTCTGTCAGTATTTTTTACATGCAATTTTTTCTTTGTCATTTTAGTATTCCTTTTGTTGTTTTTTATGAGGATTTATCTTGTTCGCTTGCGTTTGGCAGGTCTGCTGTTGAATACTCCATAAATTTTATTTATTCTGTATTCAAGCCTTCGCTCACGCTATATAACTTCCGGAGCCAAAGAAACTATTTTCATATATCCTTTGTCTCTTAATTCTCTGGCAACAGGTCCGAAAACACGTGTACCTCTCGGGTTGCCGTCTTTGTTAATTATAACTGCTGCGTTTTCATCAAATCTGATAACAGATCCGTCTGCACGTTTGATATCAGCTTTTGTTCTGACTACAACAGCTCTAACAACTTCAGATTTTTTTACAGGCATATTCGGGTTGGCATCTTTTACTGCGGCAACGATTTCATCGCCTACTGCAGCAAATTTTTTGTTAGAACTTCCCATTACGCGAATGCATAAAAGTTCTTTTGCACCTGTATTATCTGCTACTTCTAGTCTAGTTTCTTGTTGTATCATTGTTCTTTTTCCTTTATTTTAAAGAATGTTTTACTTATTCGACAGCGCATTATTTTTATATAATGATGTCCGGGTTCTGACCGAAACAAAGTTTCGGAGGTCCTGAAACAAGTTCAGGACACGTTACTTCTAAATTCGCTGACGCTCATTAAGAATTAACGTGCTTTCTCAACTACTTCAGCAAGTTTCCAGCGTTTGCCGCCTGAAATAGGTCTTGATTCGACGATTCTTACTACATCGCCTTCATTGCAAACATTGCCTTCATCATGTGCTTTGTAGTTTTTATTTGATTCTATGATTTTTTTGTATTTCGGGTGTGGTTCGTAATCTGCGACTTTTACAACTATTGTTTTGTCCATTTTATTACTGATTACAACACCTTGTTTTTCTTTTTTAGGCATTTTGTCTTTTCTCCTTTGAAAGCTTCCGCTATACTGCAGCGCTTCCTTTTTCTTTTATAACAGTTTTTGCTTGTGCTATAAGTCTTTTCGTTTTGGAAATCAACGCTGTGTTTTCCAATTTGTGAGTGGAAAGCTGTAATTTGTAGTTAAACAAATCTTTTTTCCAATCAACTATTGCACTTTGCAGTTCTTCTACTGTTTTTTCGCGCATTTCATTTAGTTTCATCATTATTATCCTTATAGTTTTAAGCGCTATTACGCTTCTAACTTAGCTTTTTCTACTACTTTAACTTTGATTGGCAGTTTTTGAGCAGCTAATTCTAATGCGTGAACTGCAACACTTCTGTCGAAGTAATCAAGTTCAAAAAGAATTCTGTTCGGTTTAACAACTGCTACCCAGTATTCCAAATTACCTTTACCTGATCCCATACGAGTTTCAGCAGGTTTTGCAGTAATCGGTTTATCAGGGAATATTTTAATCCAAACGTTACCGCCACGTTTGATTTCACGAGTCATTGCACGACGTGCAGCCTCGATTTGTCTGCTGGTTATCCAGCCGGGTTCAACAGCTTGAAGTGCATATCCGCCAAATTCCAGTTGTGTTCCTCTGGTTTCTGTGCCTTTCATTCTGCCTTTCATCATTTTGCGGTATTTAGTTTTTTTAGGCTGTAACATTTTTATTTTACTCCTGTTATATTTTCTTTACTTTATTTTTATTCGGCAGTTTCTGTTGAAATTCTGCGTCTTGGACGTCTTGCGCCTTTGTCAGAACCTTCTTTGCCGTTTTTTGCTTTAATGTTCTGGTCTGCTTTTTCACCGGGCATTAAGTTGCCTTTGAAAATCCATACCTTAACACCGATTTTACCCATAATAGTATCTGCTTCGGTGAATCCGTAATCAACATCAGCACGAAGTGTTTGAAGAGGAATTCTTCCTTCTTTAGCCCATTCTGAACGGGCAATTTCAGCTCCGCCCAAACGACCTGATACCATTACTTTAATACCTTGAGCGCCTGCTCTCATTGTACGCTGCATAGCCTGTTTCATTGCACGTCTGAAAGCAACACGTTTTTCTAACTGCTGGGCAATTGCTTCTGCTACAAGCTGTGCATCAGCATCTATTCTTGCAACTTCCACAACATTAATTATTACAGGTTTGCCGATATATTTTGAAACTTCTTTTTTCAAATCGTCAATACCCTGACCGCCTCTGCCGACTACTATGCCGGGTTTTGCTGTTACTACTGTTACTGTTATGTTTTGGGCTTTTCTTGCAATTAAAATTTTAGAAATGCCTGCTGCATAAAGTTTTTTCTTAATAAATTTTCTGATTTTAGCATCTTCTGCTACGAATGCACCATAATCCTTAACCTTTGCAAACCATGTGCTTACCCAGGGCTGGATTATACCGATTCTAAATCCTTTTGGATGTGTTTTTTGTCCCATTTTATTTACCTTTATCTTTTACATTTACGTCTTGCTCACTCGCTTTTAACGGGTCTGTCGTTGCGGCTTTCGCGCACACCGTACGCCCTCAGCTAGTTCGCGCTACTATTTTTTAACAGTGATATCGCTCACTTTTAATGTTAAATGAGAAGTGCGTTTTAGTCTTTTGTACATACGACCTTGCGCTCTTGTTCTTGCTCTTTTATATGTAACGCTTTCGTCTGCAAAGATTTCAGAAACCTTTAAAGATTCTGCGCCTATGCCGTATTTTTCTTGTGCATTTGCAACAGCGGCTTTCAGATTCTTTTCAACCACTCTTGCTGCAAAGTAAGGCATAAAACGTAACATATCTTGAGCTTCAACGACAGATTTCCCTCTGACTTCGTTGATTACTCTGCGAAGTTTTCTGGCTGTCATTTTAATATCTGTTTGTCTTGCTTTAGCTTCCATTTTTTATTTTCCTTCTAACTTTGTTGTGCTTTGCACTTATTTTCTTTTAGCAGTCTTATCAGAACCTGCGTGTCCTTTAAACAATCTTGTAGGTGCAAACTCGCCTAATTTGTGTCCGATCATCTGTTCTGTTACATATACGGGAACGTGAGTTTTTCCGTTGTGAACAGCAATTGTATGTCCTAACATATCAGGTACAATCATAGATGCTCTGGACCAGGTTTTAATTACTTTATGCTCAGAGTTTGCATTCATTTTTGAAATTTTGTTTTGTAGAGCTTCTTCTACGTATGGACCTTTTTTTAATGAACGTGCCATTAATTTATTCTCCTTTTGTGTTTGTTTTTTCGGTTGTGAGATCCCGAAATAAGTTCGGGATAACATATCCGTAATACTCACTTACGTTCGCTAACGGCTATGTTATTTTTTTCTTCTTCTAACGATTAATTTGTCAGAAGCTTTTCCTGCTTTTCTGGTCTTATGACCGAGAGCCGGTTTACCCCAAGGTGTTTTCGGGTGTCCGCCCGGACCTGTTTTACCTTCACCACCGCCATGAGGGTGATCGCATGGGTTCATTGTAACACCGCGTACTGTAGGTCTTATGCCTAAGTAACGTTTTCTGCCGGCTTTACCGATAGACAGGTTTTTGAATTCTGCGTTTCCTAATGTACCGATTGTTGCCATGCATTCTTTTCTTACCATTCTCATTTCTGATGATGGAAGTTTTATTGTTACATAATTGCCTTCTTTAGCCATTACCTGAGCTGCATTACCTGCAGATCTAACCATAACACCGCCGCGTCCGGGTGTAAGTTCAATATTGTGAACTATTGTACCTAACGGAATTAATTCAAGCGGTAAAGCATTACCTGTCTGAACAGGTGCTTCAGGTCCTGAAACTATTACATCACCTACGTTTAATCCTTCCGGTGTTAAGATATATCTTTTTTCACCGTCTGCGTAATATACTAAAGAAATTCTAACGTTTCTGTTCGGATCGTATTCAATAGTTTTCACTGTTGCAGGTACACCGAATTTTTCACGTTTAAAATCTATTATACGGTAAGTTCTTTTTACCCCGCCTCCTTTATGACGGCATGTAATTCTTCCTGTATTATTTCTTCCTGCTGTTTTTTTCAATGATTTTAACAATGATTTTTCAGGAGTTGTGCAGGTGATTTCTTGATAATCACTTTTTGTCATCCCTCTTTGTCCGGGAGATGTCGGGTTTATTTTTCTGATTGCCATTTTATTTTTCTCCTTTGGCTTTGTACTTTTCCTGGGACTTATGCCTTTCGCCCCAAATGCAGTATTCTTATACTGTTGTGAAGGTCGGCCCTTCACTCGAAATTCTAAAACTCATTCCATTGGTTAAGAATTTCTTCCTCTCGCTCAAATCGCTTCGCTTGCATACAGATACGGCTTATGCCTTTTATCCTTTGCTCGCTCCGGGCGAGGATAGTATTTAAATTAAGCACCGATTAATTCTTCAATCGGATCGCCTTCGATTGTTACGATGGCTTTTTTAGAAGAATCTGTTCTTCCAAATTTATATCCCATTCTTTTTTCATGAGACGGCATATAAACTGTTCTTACTTTTTTAACCTTTCTTCCCGGGAAAGCCAATTCTACAGCCTGAGCGATTTCAACTTTTGTGGCGTCTTTTACAACTTCAAAAGTATATTGTCCCATAGATGTAGCACCTACTGACTTTTCTGTGATGATAGGTTTTTTAATTACATCATATAATTTTTCTGTATTTGTTCTTGCTTTACTCATTTTGTAAGTTTCCTTTACTTT
>CALVEO010000046.1 GCA_944326615.1 Candidatus Gastranaerophilales bacterium
GCCGCACAGGGGAGAAGGAATAAGTAACTACAATCAAATTATATATAATAATCAGCCCTCACCCCAACCCTCTCCCATAGGAGAGGAAGTAAGTAATTATAAGATGCTGAAACAAGTTCAGCATGACACTAATTCCTCGAAACGAACTTATTCACTTATTAACCTATTCTCTTATTCACCTCGTAAACGCGCCGCCTTTACGTTGGCAGAGGTTTTGCTCACATTAGGAATTATCGGTGTTGTTGCTGCAATGACAATGCCGGTACTTATTACTAATCATCAAAAGCAAAAGACGGTTTCTTATGTCAAAAAATTCTATAACGAAATAAACAATGCTGTCAGAATGGCTGTTGTTGATAACGGTGATGTTGAACTGTGGGTGGAAGATTACAGAACTTCTGATTATAATGCAAATCTTCAATTTGTACAAAACTACATTCTGCCTTATATAAAATATTTAAGGGTCGATAACTGTTATGAGACACGTGTATGTGTATATTTATCTTATGGAATGTTTACTTATAATGTAGATAGTAATGGCGGAGATATTGCTTTTTTTATTAACAGTAAGTATGAAATATTTCCGAAAAATTATTTTGGATTTCAATTTAACAAGCGCAATGATAATCCAAATTTAGGCAATCGTCCTACAGTTGAGCCTTATGTATATAAATGGGACGGAGATTACAATCCGCCTGAATCAAATACATTAAAAACTGCAAGCTGGGGAGGATGTAACACCTCTGCGGGCGATGCTAAATATGCATATTGTACAAAGTGGATTCAGCTTAATGATTGGAAAATCCCTGATGATTACCCCTGGAATGCTAAAGAGTAGAAGGATTTAAAAGTGTTTCTATATCTACTGCTGTTTTAAGTTTTAATGCATAAATATCGGTGCGGTTGAAATCAAGCATTTTGACCGCATCTTTTTCTGTTGTGATAATTATTCCCTGCGGAATTTCTTCTTCTTTATAAATATGATGATCATCAAATGCAATTTGTTCTTTTATGCTGTAATCTTTTAGAAAGTTGAAAAACTGTTCGGGCTGGCCTATTGCGCACAATGCTGTTATCTCTGCTTTTGCATCAAGATGTTCACCTGTTTTAATATTATAGACGTAATCAGGTTCTGTGCGGCATACCTGCGTTTGAACTTTCATTTTTTTTGACATTATTCTTGCAAGTTTTTCGGCTTTAGTATGATGATCTGTATTTTTGCTCACTATAACAAGTCTGTCAATTCTTGTGAAGCTTTCCGTCCCTTCTCTTAATGGCCCTGCAGGAAGAAGTTTTTCGTTGCCGAAACCTTTTTCACTGTCCATTAAAACAATATCTAAATCGCGGTGAAGTTTTCTGTGCTGGAAGCCGTCATCTAAGATAATTTTTGTGGCGCCGAATTTTTCAATTGCATATTTAGAGGCTTTATATCTGTTTTTGGAAGTTATAACAATGGCACACTTTGTATTTTGTGCAAGCCAGAAAGGTTCATCTCCTGCAAGTCTTGCATTGTAATAAATCCTTTCTCCGTCAGAAATTACGTTAATATTTTTATTGGAAAATTTTCCGCCGTAACCTCTTGAAATAATTGCGGTTTTTTCTCCTTTTGATATAAAATATTTGGCAATTTCTGAAACTACAGGGGTTTTGCCTACTCCGCCGGTTGTGATATTGCCGATAGATATTACAAATGCATCAACTTTTTTAGGCCTTAAAATATTTTTGTCATAAAGCAAATTTTTGAACCTGCTCCCCGTTCCATAAAATATGGAAGCAAATTCCAGAAATTTCACAAGAGCGCCTTTTGCGTCTTTATTATAGTGAATTTTTGTAATTTCCGTTTTTATATTCAAATTATCCTTTGTTCCCATTTTTTCCATCCCCTTCTCCCGCAAGGGGCGAAGGTTAAATGATTTTAGAACATCAATCTCCAGAGTAAAAATCTCTTATTTAGCTTTTCAGAGAATTTTCTCAAATTGCCTGTTGTAACACGAGTATTTTCAACAATTGATTGCAGTTCTGATTTATTTTCCGGTGTTAATTTGTTAACTGTTTCAAGTGTTGTTGAAATATCAACCATTGCGGTGTTAACGTTTGCGACAGCTCTATTGATATCTTTTTTAAGCTGATCATCTTTGGTCAGTGAATTTACATAACCGCTGATTTCATTTACGTTATGCGTAATTGCACGTAAGTCTTCTGCCATTTGTTGGGCTTCTTCTTCGTTTCCAATTATTTTATTCAGATTTTGAGAAAGCCTGTCTATTGAATTTGCAGTTGACATCATTGTAGTTTTGAACTGGGGATCGCCGATTATATTGTTAATGTTATATGAAAGCATATTAAAATCAGTTGTAGCCTTGTCCATCATAACCATTAACTGTCTTAAATCACTGCTTGAATCATCAATCAGGCTGTTTAGCTTATTCATTGTTTGACTTGTCTGTCCTGTAAGAGAGTTTATATTTTTTACAGACATTTTTAGTTCTGCAATAACCTGATCAGACAGCAGATCGTTAATCTTTTTGTTTGTTTCGGTCAAAGATTCTGCAGCGCGGTACTGCCAGTCCATAAAGTCTGCTATACGCATCGGTTCTATTATTGTATAAGGTGATGTTTGCTTTGGATAAGGAAGTGTTACATCATCAAGTGTTGTAATTCTGAGTTTATTTATTCCGTTTTCCCTTACGACTTTACCCTTCAAAAATTCAGGAAGAATTAACCCGGGTAAATTAATTACATAATCAATTTTATAAGCGTAATTTGTTTTAATTCTGTCCTTCATTGAATATGGGACAACATCTTTTGAAACAACCTCTATATTTTTAATTTTACCAACATCATAAAACTTTTCATCAAGCTTCATTTGAACATCATCATCTTTATAGAGAATATCTTTATTTACCATAGGAATAAAAACTGTTCTTGTTTTTGGTGGTGTAATTTCTAAGAAAAGTTCACCGATAAGCCCTGACTGCTGTATTGAAAACATTGAAGCTTTGGGTATATCAACGTTCGGCTCTGTTATAACAAATTTTACCTTAACATAGCTGTCTTCACCGTCTATAACAGGAATAACTTCTTCTACCTGTCCGACTCTCAACCCCATCATCTGTACACCCGCACCGGGACGCATGCCGTTCACATCTTTAAATTTTATTTCGACCCTGTCTGCGGATGAAAAAGTCCGTCCTTTAACCTTGAATACAACACCGATTAAAAGCACTAATGCCAGTAATGTTAAAAGCCCTACTTTAAAAGATGATGAAAATTTCATTTGACACCTTTCCTACTCTTTAAAATTATTGTAGCAAAAACAACAAATTTATGCAAAAGTGTAAAATTACGGGTTCTTTCTCATCGCTGTGTCTAATTCTTTTAAACTTTATGTTTGTCATCCCAAACTTGTTTCGGGATCTGATTTTCATGTGTCTATAAATAATTTGCCAGAATGTTTTTTACGTAATTTTGAGTTTCCTTGTATGGCGGTACTCCGTCATACTTGTCAACAGCACCGGGTCCTGCGTTGTAGGCAGCTAGAGCCAGTATCACATTACCGTTATATTTATCAAGCATTGATTTTAAATATTTTACTCCGCCTTCTACGTTCTGAACAATATTATAAGGATCCTGAACTCCTAAATTTTTTGCAGTAGAAGGCATTAACTGCATCAATCCCATTGCGCCGGCTTTTGATTTGGCTTTCGGGTTGAATCCTGATTCCTGCTTAATTAAAGCCTGAACGAGCTTATCATCAACTCCGTATTTATCTGCAATCTGGTTTACTACATTTAAAATCTGGGATTTTGCAGCGCTTTGTGTATTTGCTTGAATAGCATTTGCTTCGGACAGAGCGTTTGAAAAACTCAATTGCGGCGATGCTTTTATGAGATCTGCATTAACCTGTTTTAATCTCGGATCTAAAAGGAGCGTGCCAAAATTTGAAGTTGTTGTTGATTGTAAAACCTTTTCAAATGACGGAGCATTATTAACTTTATTAGTATCAGGGTAAAGTGTATCAAGCGGATTTGCCGGATTATTTTGAGCATTAAGACTGTTTACCTTGTTGGTAATCTGTGTATATCTTTGCATTGCCTGAGCCTGACCGCCTGTATTTAATAAGCCTTGAATAAATTGTGAGAACATCTTTTCTACCCTTTAGATAATAAAACCTTCCTCCAATTATATTCTACATACAATCGGATTTTTGCGTATCCTCTATTTGAATTAATGATTTTTCAAGATTTGTCAAACATTGAAATGAATAAGTCTTTACGAGGTACAAAAGCGCTAAAGTGCAAAAGCGTTTTGAAATATTTACTTACCTTCTCCCCTTGCGGGCGAGGGGGAACGTAGCCGTTCCATCCACCACCTGAGTTTTGCATGAATTTGTTATGTCATTGCAAGAGAGCGTAGCCGCTGCACCCGATATCTGAGTTTTGCATGAACTTGTTATATCAATGTAAAAAAACGTGCTGCTCCACCCGACATATTGGGTCTGCATGAACTTGTTCTGTCACTACAAGAAGGTAGACTTCGACAATTAGAAATTAAGCCTTTTACTCTAAACGGCCTACACTCGTACCTGCTTGTTTTCCTGACTCCTAAATAAACCCTCTCCCTTAATCCCTCTCCCAAGAGAGGAAAAAATTTTACAATACTTACTACTGCCTTAATGACATAGTATACTACTATCTTTAAAATGCCTGCCTTCTTGACATCTTGCCTTCTGTCAGCTAGAAGTGCCCCCCCCCCGAAGCTTCATAATAATGTAATTTTCTCATATAACTCTTCTTTCATTACTATTTATAAATTATATTATAAACTATTCTTTAAATCTTTCCAACCTTGAATTTTGATATATAATTTAAATATGCAGATATTTAACGAGCTTTCTAAAAATATAGGTTTATCACTTGCGCTCGGTTTTTTTGACGGGGTGCATCTAGGACACAGGGCCGTAATTCAAAGTGCTGTGAATTTTGCGAAACAAAATAATACAAAATCTGCGGTAATAACTTTTTCTGACCATCCATGCTGTTATTTCTGGGGAGTCTGTCCAAAATACATTCTCACACGCAAAGAACGCGAAAAAAGAATTGAAGCGCTGGGGGCAGATTATCTTTATGAACTTGATTTTGCAAGCATTTCAGGTTTAACAGCAGAAGAATACCTGCGCGATATTCTTGTTAAATATTTTAAACCGCTTGCAATATCTACAGGCTGGAACCACAATTTCGGCTACAAAAAATCGGGAGATGTAAAATTCCTTGCAAAAAACTCGAAAAAATACGGCTATGAATATTTTGAACTTCCGCCCCAACAAATTGAAAAAGAAATAATAAGTAGTACACAAATCAGAAAATTGCTTGCAAACGGGAATGTCGAAAAAGCAAATACTATGCTCGGACAAAAATTCTCAATAGAAGGAGAAGTTATTAAAGGGAATCAAATAGGGCGAACAATAGGCTTTAGAACAGCGAATCTTGTATATCCGCCAGAATTGATAGAATTACCTTATGGCGTTTATTCGGTTGAAACAACATACGGCATAGGAATAGCAAATTTTGGCATGCGTCCGACAATAAACGGGTCAAATGCAGTCCTTGAGGTACATATTTTAGATTTTGATAAAGATATTTACGGCGAAGACATTAGAGTTGAATTTAACAAAATGATACGCCACGAAAGAAAATTCCCGTCGCTTGAAGAGTTGAAAAATCAAATTAATGAGGATATAAAACAAATACTCTAGCAGTTCTTTTTTATATCTAAATGATAACCGAGAATATCCAAAATTTGAAGCGTTTCTTTAAGTGTAATACTTTCTCTTATTAATTTTCCTGAAAGACTGTTTATTGTATATTTTTTACCTGTTTTTTCTGTCATCATAGAAGCCAGTTGCTTGAAAGTAACAGCTTCACGCGCCATATAGTATTTAATATCATTTCGAATATCCATTTTTCAATTATATTTCAGTTGACAGGTAAGAAAAAATAAGTTATAATATTCTTAATACATAAAGAATATTAATTATAAATTAAGAATTTTATCAATTAATAAGGAGTATGTTTATTATGAGCCACAAAGACGAACAAGCATTCACTTTAGCTGAAGTATTAATAACACTAGGTATTATAGGAATAGCTGCCGCAATGACAATGCCTTCTTTAATCCAAAGCTATAAAAAACAGGAAGCAACTGCACGTTTAAAAAAATTTAGCAGTATAATGTCCCAGGCAGTAATTATGTCTGAAATGGAAAACGGGGAAATGGCAGACTGGACATACACTGCAGAATCAGACACAGTTACAAATTCAATGGCAACAAAAGAGTTTTTTATGACATATTTTGCAAAATACATAAAATATATTAGCACAGAAGACAATGCTGGTGTAAATAAATGGTTTCAGGTAAATCTACCCGATGGTACATACTTTCAAATGTACAGAGGCGACTGTATAGATTTTTTCTTTGATATAAACGGAGCCAAATATCCAAATCTAGAAGGCAGAGATATATTCAGATTTCTGGCTTGCCCCACAAATAATCAAATCCTTTGCTCAGGCAAAGGCGGATGGTGTTCGTATTATTCGAGGAATGACACTACAAGAGAAAAAAGATTAGAAAAATGCAAACAAAAAAAAATGTACTGTAGTGGACTGTTAGAATATGATAATTGGGAATTTAAGTCAGACTATCCGCATAGATTGTAATAAGGTAAGCTTTTACAGTAAACAGCCTACCCTCCTACCTTCTTAGCTTCCTACCTCCTAAATACGCTTGTCCTCTTACCTTTTGGGCTTCCGTATCTTCAATAAGCCTATCTCTTGTCCTTTCCGCTCTCGCAAGGATAAACACCTTCTATTTAATCAACGCCTGAACTTCTTTAAACTTTGGATTTTTAGCACCTTTTAACCACTCAAAAAGCGCAATCTCTACACAAGAAATTTTTACCCCGTTTGCTGACATCGCATCAATACCCTGTTTAAATTCATATTTGTTCCGGCTCGCGCAAGCATCTTTGATTACATATACATCAAATCCGGCTTCAACAAGCGCTGATGCCGTCTGATGAACACAAATATGGGTTTCTATACCAAAAATTACAATCTGCCTTTTGCCGTAAGATTTAATCCTATCAAGCATGCCTTCTTCCAATAATGCATTGAAATATGTCTTTTCTACAACTTCACTTCCCTCAGGCAGTGCATCTGTAAGCCTTTGAACAGTATGACCAAGACCTTTCGGGTACTGCTCAGTTAATAACACTGGGATCTTAAGATAATCGGCCGTCTTTACTATCTTGTATGCATTTTCTACTACTATATCCTTGTTTAAGGCTCCAACTAACCTATCCTGGATATCTATAATTAATACCAAACTGTTTTCTGACGATAAAGTATTCATTCTGTCTCCTTATACTGCTGTGTATTTAAATTCCTTTATAAAATCCTCTACTATTGACACAAGTTTCTTTTGTGTAATCTTTGTCAATGGAAGCTGAATTTCGCTGTTCTCAGGACTGTCCAAACCTTCATGGGTTATATAAATAACGATTTTCGCAAAACCGGGATATACAATTCTTAATGTGCTGTCCTGCTTTTTATTTTTTAAGTGAAAAACACACTGTTCAAAATCAGCGTATTGCTCTATCTCTGTCTTAAAAAGCTTTTCCTCCCATGACTTTTGAAGTCTGTAAAAAACCGGAGTGATGACTTTTTCAAGTTTCTTATTAAAAATTTGTCTGAATATTTTATAATTTTTGGGCTTGTCTTCAGCATCCTCAAGCCATTCATCCAATGTATCACTTTCAGAATTTTCTGCAAAAACATACTGTGCATTGGTCGCTGCCGCATCAGCCTGGGCTTTCAATGCAGCACGCTCTATTTCGTTAAACTGTTTATGCATGACAGGACAAATTCCAGCACACACCTCAAAGTTATCACCGTATCTTTCCACAATTTTATTGATTACGACTACAGAACCGTTTAAATCAGTCCCGGGAAGAAGAATATAAAACTTTGCTCCACGCCCCAGTGTTGCAACATCTTTTGAACGAATTGAAGAAAGTATTACATCTGACATTTTTTCAACAGAAAATTTATTTTTCGACGCATCTGATGGAGCAAGAACAATAAAAGAACCGTCATCTAGCAAATTGTCATCAATAACATTTTCTATAACCTGCTTTGCATAGTTATAATTGTACATGCCTGTAAATTCATCAATGACATTAAGCTGTTCCAAAATTTTTATATTACGAAACGATTTGAGCTTGATTGAATTATGTTTTATATTATTAACTGTTCTGACAACAAGTTCAAAAGCTTCAGCATTTGAAAGAGCAAAATCATCAATCCCCGCGTCATAACAAGCAAGAATAAGCTCCGAATTATAAGAATTTGCAAGAAGTATAATACACAAATTTTTATTTTCACGTATCTTTTTTATAAGATCCACTGTCTGCTTCCCGGAAGAATTTTCATGTACCAAAACAATATCAGCCCCGCAACGCTTTAATTCCGATAATGCATTATCAAAATCCGATACAAGTACAGAATCTTCACGTCTCAAAAAAATTAACTTTTTTACTAATTCTCCAGAAAAACCGGCATCATCCGAAATTAAAAGTATTGAATTTTCTTCTGCCATTTATTATACCTGCAAATGTTTTTTGATACAAAGGAAACTACCGCCGGCACCAAACAATACTGCCATGGTAAACATTACGCCTATAACGAAGTTCTGGGCATACAAAGGAGTTGGAACCATAAAGAACTGATGCATATGATTTAAACCGTTCTGCACAAAATTAAGCGGAACAAGCGCGATTACAGCACCCGAAAAGCCGTAAAAAGCACCCTGCATAATCAAAGGAAATCTTATATACCAGTTTGAAACACCCATTAGCCGCATAATCTCAATTTCTTCCTTACGCGATTGTATTACAAGCTGAATGGTATTGTTAATAATAGTAATTGTCAAAATGCCCATAATGATTACTACAAAAACAGTTATTGTATTCACTATTTTGTTTAATGCTTCAATTTTTTTAGCCAGATCCTGAGCATAACTCATATCTTCAACAGATTTTAACTGCTTTACATTATTAAATACCTGTTCTATATTCTCAGGCTTATCAACCTTTACATGCAAAGTATCCGGAAGCGGATTGTCAATATCCGGCAAATCCATTTCACGCTTTAAATTAGACCATGATGAGGCCTTCGGGATTATTGTAACGCTTTCAACATGCTCAAAATCCTTAATCCTGGATTTGGTTACATTGGCATCTGCATTTTCTTTCAAATAAACTGATATCTCAAGCACATTGCCGAGTTCATGAGCAAACGATGAAATAGACAGAGCAGATCTGAAAAATGAGCCGAATATCGTTAATATTGCAGCCATTGTCGTAATAATCACAAGATTTACCACACCAGTTCTATAAATGTCATGAATAGTCTGTTTGGTTAAGCGGTATAATATTCTAAGTTCGCATAGCCAATCCTTGGGAATATGTTTTTTTACTCTTTGTTTTAGTTCTGCTCTTGATGCTGTTCTATTCATATGTACCTGCTTGTATATCCCTTACAATTTCGCCTTTGTCAAGCGTTATAACCCTTTTCCTAAAGTAATCAACCATTGCATTATCATGCGTAGAAACAATTACAGTAATTCCCCGCTGATTAATCTGATCCAGAATCTGCATAATCTCCATAGAGTTTTTAGGATCAAGATTTCCTGTAGGCTCATCCGCAATCAATAAAGGCGGACCGTTTACAATAGCTCTTGCAATACCTACTCTCTGCTGTTCACCTCCTGACAATTCAGAAGGAGTAGCATTCATCTTATCATACAAACCTACAATTTTTAAAGCTCCTGACACGCGGGCATTAATCTCTTTAGAACTTATGCCTAATGTTCTGATTACATAAGCTACATTATCATAAACGCTCTGGTTTTGAAGCAGTTTATAATCCTGAAAAACAATCCCCATACATCTTCTCAAATTAGGAACTTTGTCATTTGAAAGATTAGCAATATTAATCCCGCCTATAGTTACAGTTCCGCTTGTAGGACGTTCTTCATTATAAAGAAGCTTCATTAATGTCGATTTACCGGCACCAGATGCGCCTACAATGAAAACAAATTCACCTGACATAATATCAAGATTTATATTTCTCAATGCATAGTTATCATTTTTGTATTTTTTAGTAACTGATCTGAATTGAATCATAATTTCCCTTACTTATTTTACAAGGCGGTATTTATCAATATACCGTTTAATAGTTAATGTTAATTTTTCAGCACTCAAGCCGTAATAACCCAAAAGCTGTTCTGATTTTCCGCTCTGTCCAAATGTATCATTCACACCTATGCGATGAACAGGAACAGGATAATATTCTGCCAAAAGTTCACATACTGCACTTCCAAGGCCGCCGATTATTGAGTGATTTTCTACAGTAATTACAAATCTTGTCTTTTTTACACAATCTATAATAGTACCACCGTCAAGGGGTTTTACAACAGGAACATGAATAATCTGCACAGAATACCCTTGTTGTTTCAAATTTTCACAGGCAACAATAACTTCTGCAAGAGTCTCTCCGTTAGAAATAACAGTAACATCATCTCCTTCTTCAAGAACACATGCTTTGCAAAAATCAAATTCATAATCATCATCAAATATATCGCACACATTTGTTCTTGGAATCCTGATATACATAGGACCGTAATTCTCAGCGGCAAATTTTATAACCTGTTCGCATTCCCTGCAATCTGCAGGCACTATAACAGACATATTAGGAATTCCGCGCATCAAAGAAATATCTTCAAGCGCCTGATGACTTGCGCCGTCTTCACCAACAGTAACACCACCATGAGTTCCTACAATTTTTACATTGAATTCCGGATAGCATACGGAATTTCTAACCTGATCATAAGCTCTGCCTGTAATAAACATGGCAAAACTTGCTGCAAACGGAATTTTCCCAACAGATGCCAGACCTGCAGCAGCTGCTATCATATCCTGCTCCGCAATTCCTGCATCAAAAAATCTGTCAGGAAATTCTTTTGCAAAAATCTGCGTCTGTGTCGAGCATGCCAGATCAGCGTCAAGAACTACTATATCAGGATTAGTTTTACCTAACTCTGCAAGAGTTTTTCCAAAAATTGATCTGATTGATTTTCTGTTTTTTTTATCAATAATCATAATTCAATATCCCGCTCATCTGTGTACACCAATAGTATAGCACAAACAAAAATTAAATAAAACTTTGAAGATTTTTACAAATTTGTTAAGAATTATTAAAATATTTTGAAATTTTAGCAATTTTCTATCTTGAGGGATATTTAAACAGTAGAATAAAAATATAGAAATATTTTATTGAAAGGAAGAAATTAAATGATTCAAGCTCCAAATTTAGTAAATCCTTACATGCAGCCCCAGATGCAGCCATATATGGCTCAACCGGTTCAACAGGCTGTACCTGCTCCTAATTACAATGCAGTAAAGATTGATGTTCACAACCCATCTGTAAGTGCTCCGGGTATGGCACCTGCAATGCCTTATTATAATTACCCTCAGGCACAATTATATGATTATCCAAAGGCACAAAATCAGCCTTATTACATGCCGCCGCAGCAACAGTATGTAGCACCGCAAGTGCAAACACCTGTAGCACAGACAGTACCCCCTGCAGTAGTTCCACAGCAGGTAGTGCAGCAGAATTACAATGCTCCGGCACCTGTAGTAACACAGCCTTCTGTTCAGCCTCAACAGCCAGCCCAAGAAACAACAGAAGCTCCGAAAGTTGAAATAGAACAACCGGTTCCGATGACTCCTCAGGTTGATTTAAACGGGTTTATAGCTAAATTAACAAACCCTGACTATGAAGTTCAGGCAAACGCTATGGAAGAAATAGCTAATATGGTAAAAGATGACCCGCAAAAAGCTACTGAACTTTTAGATGAAAAAGTGGTTAATGCTTTAAATACAATTATTAATGCAGACTCAAGCAAACTTGCAGGTCCTACTGCAGAACAAATTGCAGCAAGACAAAAATTAATGAAAGGCGAACAAATTTCTGATGCCGAAAAACAATTAGCAACAACTATCACACCGATGGAACAGGCTGAAAGAAATAAAAGCTACGCAATGTTCACATCTTCAATAATGCAAAAATTATACGGAGATGAAGTTAACAAATTAACAGGTTCTACAGTGCCTTTAACAGAATTACCCGGTGCAGTAACAATCGTTGAGCAGTTAAAGAATAACCCGAACCCTATGGTAAGAACTTCTGCAATTGAAGCATTAAGCTATATTCAACAACCTGCATACAAAAAAGACCTGACAACATTATTTACAATAGCTAAAAATGATCAAGATAAAAATGTTCAGGATGCAGCAGCATCAGCTCTTGCAAAATTAGAACAAATGCCTGCTGAACAGCCAGCTCAGGCAGCACAACCTGCGCAGCAACAAACAGCTCAGGAAGTAAAACTAAATCCTGAACCTGCGAAACAAGCAGCATAAATCAAATAATTTCTTTCTTTAATTTATAAAAAATCCCTTGGAATAAAATTCAAGGGATTTTTATATTTGAAAAAAAAATTAAATTCTGCCATAAAAAATATTAATCAAGCGAATCTTTATGCAAATCCAAAAGTAAATTTTTTACAGCATTCTGCCATTCATCTAAAGTCAAATTTCTATGCAGATAATCCATATTACCTGTAGAAATTATCCATAATGAGCATCCTCCGCCGCTCCACCAGCCGCTGCCTTTTTCTGTTTTGCAATAGACATTATCATAAAGCCACCACAATGAATAACCGCCTACAACAGGACTATCATCCCTGCGGATTAGAGAAAAATAAAAAAAATCTTTTCCTAGCTGATTTGGACCTCTAAAACCGTTTATATCAACCTGTAATAGTGCAGAATTTATATCTTGAGAACTAATATCAGATATACCAATTACTGTACCGTCACTTAATGCAAATTTATAATGACTTGTTGTAAAAGCATTAACAGGCCCCATCCCCCTTCCATCTAAATCGCGATAAGAAGCTTTATTAAAAAGATTCGGTCTGTCATAGCCCCAGATTTGCCCAATATTCAAATAAGGAGACAAAATATCAAAATATTTTTTCCCGCAATCAGTATTTTTCTCGGCACACCACATATTTGCTGTACCGTAATCCTCTGATGCGCGTAAATAAGCCTGTGACAAAACTGAATAACTCTTTTTAAATGCGCTAAGCCATACCTTTTCCTGATACTTAGATATTAATGAAGGCATTGTCATTGCCGCAACAACACCGATAATTCCTAATGTGATCAAAACCTCTGCCAAAGTGAACGCGGCGCGTTTACGAGGTGAATAAGAGAATAGGTGAATAAGTCGGTTTCGCATCCTCTCCTATGGGAGAGGGGTGGGTAACAATCAGAAGAACAGAGGTTCGGAGGGCAGGAAGGAGACTGGTTACAGAAGTTATTTTAGTGTGCAGCACCGATAACAGCTTGACATCCTGACATCCGATAACACCCTCACCCGCATCTCTAAAGACTCGCTCACTCGTCAAGAGCTGCTCCCTCTCACAAAGAGAGAGGGGGAACGTAGCCGTTCCATCCACCACCTGTGCTTTGCATGAATTTGTTCTGTCATTGCAAGGT